>NZ_DALZVG010000028.1:0-63582 GCF_032012665.1 Scandinavium sp. | reverse complement strand
CTGCCTGTCACGCAGGGGGTCGCGGGTTCGAGTCCCGTCCGTTCCGCCACTTATTGAAGGCCCTGAGCATATGCTCAGGGCTTTTTCTTTTGTTTTGAATTTGTCATTGTTGCCAGAATCGCAAAAATCCTCTGCATTTTTCACTCTTTTTCTCCCCGTCTGTACTCGTGATAATCCCCTGACTAGATAAACAAAGCCCTTAATGAGGAAAATATGACAATCCCTGCATTTGGTTTAGGTACATTCCGTCTGAAAGATGACGTCGTTATTGCATCTGTTAAAACGGCACTGGAGCTTGGCTATCGTGCTATTGATACTGCACAGATCTATGACAATGAAGCAGCGGTAGGACAGGCCATCGACGAAAGTGGCGTCCCGCGCAGTGAGTTGTTTATCACAACCAAAATCTGGACGGAAAACCTAAGCAAAGAAGCGCTGATTCCAAGCCTTAAAGAGAGCCTGAAAAAGCTTCGTACTGATTACGTCGATCTCACCTTGATCCACTGGCCGTCTCCGCAGGATGCCGTGTCTGTCGAAGAGTTTATGCAGGCGCTGCTGGAAGCGAAAAACAGCGGATTAACGCGAGCAATTGGCATTTCTAACTTCACCATTCCGCTGATGGAGAAAGCCATTGCAGCGGTAGGTGCAGAAAATATTGCGACCAATCAGATTGAACTCTCTCCGTATCTGCAAAACAGGAAAGTGGTTGAGTGGGCGAAACAGCACGGCATTCATATTACTTCCTATATGACGCTGGCCTACGGTAAAGCGCTGAAGGATGAGGTCATTAACCAGATTGCTGAGAAACATAACGCAACGCCAGCACAGGTTATTCTTGCGTGGGCAATGGGTGAAGGCTATGCGGTGATCCCATCCTCTACGAAACGTGAAAACCTGGCGAGTAATCTTCAGGCGCAGGAGCTTATCCTGGATGAGGCTGACAGGGCTGCGATTGCGAAACTGGACTGCAACGATCGTCTGGTCAGCCCGGAAGGTCTTGCACCAGAGTGGGATTAATCAAATAGGGGGGCATTCATGCCCCCGCTTTACTTTTCCGCTGAGCTTCATGTTCGCTCAGAAAATCAATAAAGGCGCGGATCCGCGTACTCACTGCACGATCGCTGTAATAGACAGCACTGAACGGCATTTCGACCGGAAGCCGTTTATCTGCCAACAGTTCGACAAATTCCCCGCTGGCAATCTCATTATCGACCATAAAATCTGACAGGCACGCGATGCCATTCCCTTGCAGACAAAGCTGCTTCAGTGTTTCACCGCTGTTTGAGGATATCCCACACTGAATTTCGTACAGCTGCCCGTCGCAGCACGAAACCGGCCACATATTGAGCGATACCGGCTCGGTAAATCCGATACAAAGGTGCTGCTTCAGTTCTTCTACCGTTTCTGGTTTTCCGTGACGAGCAATGTAGTCCGGTGAAGCAATGATCTTCCTGAGGCTGCTGAAAAGAGGGCGAGCGCGAAGGCTTGAATCGGCTAATGTTCCCACGCGGATAGCCACGTCAACCTTACGCTCAATCAGGTTGATAAACGTCTCAGAAGAAACCAGCGACAACGTAATTTCCGGATAACGCTCCCGGAACGGTTTGATCAGCGGCATCAGATAATGCAGCACTACCGGGGTGGCGGCATCAATCCGCAGTAGTCCACGCGGTGTATGACGAGCTTCCATCAGTTCATTCTCTGCGGCAGCCATCTCCTGCAGAACGCCCTGCATACGGCGAAAATAGCGCTCACCTTCTTCCGTCAGGCTGAGCTGACGGGTAGTACGATTCAGCAGGCTCACGCCAAGCTTCGATTCCAGCTTTTTCACCGCACGACTGACGGCCGAATTGGCCTGTCCTAACTGCTCTGCTGCGCGACTAAAACTTCCGCTTTCCACGACAGCGACAAAGATAGCGATTTCTTCGGATGTGGCTCTCATTATTGCTTCACCTGCAAAATTCTATTGATACTTTAACCATTTTTGTTATTTAAACACCGGCGCATACTGCGTGTCATCTTAATCCTGAATGATACGGAGTAAATTATGCCTCTGGCGCTACTTGCACTAACGATCAGTGCCTTTGCAATTGGCACGACTGAATTTGTCATTGTGGGTCTGGTTCCCACCATTGCTGAACAACTGTCTGTTTCTTTACCTTCTGCCGGGCTGCTGGTCTCTATCTATGCTCTTGGCGTGGCCATTGGTGCCCCGGTCCTTACGGCCTTAACCGGGCGTATGCCGCGTAAACAGCTGCTGCTGGCGCTGATGGTGCTCTTTACCGCCGGGAATCTGCTGGCGTGGCAGGCTCCGGGCTACGGGACGCTGGTGATTGCCCGCCTGTTAACCGGCCTGGCTCACGGTGTTTTCTTCTCCATTGGCTCGACCATTGCGACAAGCCTGGTGCCGAAAGAGAAAGCGGCATCTGCGATTGCCATCATGTTTGGTGGCTTAACTGTCGCTCTGGTTACGGGGGTGCCTCTGGGGACATTCATCGGTCAACATTTTGGCTGGCGTGAAACCTTCCTGGCCGTTTCCCTGCTTGGCGTGGTAGCGCTGATCGCCAGTGCTGTCCTCATACCTAAAAATATTCCGCAGCGCGCCACGGCGACGCTTCGTGAACAGCTTCAGGTGCTCACACACCCCCGCTTATTGATGATTTATGCAATTACCGCACTGGGCTACGGTGGTGTCTTCACTGCCTTTACCTTCCTCGCACCGATGATGCAAAACCTGGCCGGCTTCTCACCTTCTGCGGTGAGCTGGATCCTGCTGGGATACGGAGTGTCGGTTGCTATTGGCAACATCTGGGGAGGCAAACTGGCCGATAAGCATGGTGCAGTCCCGGCTCTGAAAATCATCTTTGCGGCGCTGGTTGTCCTGCTGCTGGTCTTCCAGTTTACTGCTTCGGTACAGTATGCAGCGCTGGCAACGGTGCTGGTGATGGGGATCTTCGCTTTTGGTAACGTCCCTGGCCTGCAGGTATATGTTGTCCAGAAAGCAGAACTGTATACGCCTGCTGCGGTTGACGTGGCCTCCGGCCTGAACATTGCAGCCTTCAACGTAGGGATTGCTCTGGGTTCGATTATCGGTGGACAGACAGTGGAACATTACGGCCTGGCACAAACTCCTTGGATCGGTGCAGTCATTGTGATGGCGGCATTCCTGCTGATTGGCATCAGCGGTCGCCTTGATAAGACCGTAAACGTGGCTATCGGCTAAGTCCGCATTTGCTTACAGTGTAACGAGCATCTTTCTGGAAAATGGCGTTGAAACCGTAAGCAAAAATCCCTATAACTGAAGAACCACTCCGCGATGGCGGCGTGGTTTTTCTGCTATTGAGGCCAGAAGTTTAACGTGCGAAAAAATACCTATGCCATGCGCTATGTTGCCGGACAACCGGCCGAGAGGATTTTGCCTCCCGGCTCGTTTGCAACTATTGGCAAGGCATTGCCGGCAGGAGAACCGCTGAGCAGTGAAGAAAAAATTCGTGTTCTGGTATGGAATATCTTCAAACAGAAGCGCGCCGAATGGCAGTCGGTTCTGAAGAACTTTGGCAAAGATGCCCATCTGGTTTTGTTACAGGAAGCTCAGACGACACCTGAGCTAGTCAGATTCGCGACCACCAACTATCTTGCTGCCGATCAGGTTCCCGCTTTTGTCTTGCCGCAAAATCCTTCTGGCGTGATGACATTGTCATCTGCTCATCCGGTGTATTGCTGTCCTCTGCGCGAACGCGAGCCGATTTTACGCTTAGCGAAATCGGCGCTGGTGACGGTTTATCCATTACCGGACTCCCGGCTGTTGATGGTTGTAAACATCCACGCCGTCAATTTTAGCCTCGGTGTCGACGTGTACAGCAAACAGTTGCTGCCTATCGGCGATCAGATTGCTCACCATAGCGGGCCCATCATCATGGCTGGTGATTTTAACGCCTGGAGCCGCCCGCGTATGAATGCGCTGTATCGCTTTGCGCGCGAGATGTCGCTGCGCGAAGTCCGTTTTACCGACGATCAGCGCCGCCGCGCGTTTGGTCGCCCCCTCGATTTTGTGTTCTATCGTGGTCTGAATGTGCATGAGGCCTCCGTACTGGTGACCAGCGCATCCGATCATAACCCTCTACTAGTGGAATTCAGTCCCGGCAAACCTGAGCGATAAAGGTAAGTCAGGTCTGCCGTGGGGCAGACCTGTGCACGTGAGGTGCTGCCCTTTTATTCATTCAACCAAGCAAGGACAACACAATGACCACACAAACTCACCACAATAATGTCGACAAGCAGTTTGGCTCTCAGGCAAATGCCTATCTGACCAGCGCCGTACATGCGTCCGGGCGTGATTTGCAGCGCCTGGGGGAAAGGCTGAGCGCATTTCCTCAGGCTCAGGTGCTTGATGTGGGCTGCGGAGCAGGCCATGCCAGCTTTGTGGCAGCAGCTAATGTATCCCGGGTGACGGCTTACGATCTGTCGTCACAGATGCTGGATGTCGTGAAGCAGGCGGCGACAGATAAAGGGCTGAGTAACATCACCACAGCTCAGGGTTATGCTGAAACTCTTCCCTTTGATGATGAAGTATATGACGTGGTCATCAGCCGTTATTCAGCCCACCACTGGCACGATGTCGGGCAGGCGCTGCGGGAAATCAAACGCGTGCTGAAGCCGGGTGGGATCTTCATCATGATGGATATCATGTCGCCGGGCCATCCACTGCGGGATATCTGGCTACAGACCATTGAAGCTTTGCGTGATACCTCGCACGTGCGAAATTACTCCAGTGGGGAATGGTTCTCAATGGTTAACGAGGCAGGACTGGTTACCGATAGCCTGATTGCGGACCGGCTGCCGCTGGAG
Organism: Scandinavium sp.; assembly: GCF_032012665.1. Classification (NCBI taxonomy): domain Bacteria; kingdom Pseudomonadati; phylum Pseudomonadota; class Gammaproteobacteria; order Enterobacterales; family Enterobacteriaceae; genus Scandinavium; species Scandinavium sp. Next base: position 58,734 of record NZ_DALZVG010000028.1, on the reverse strand, counting down.
TTCAGCTCCTGGGTGACGCGTATGAGAACGCCTGAAGCGCTGTGTACTGCGATTCGCCTGTATCAGGAGAGCGCTTCGCAGGAGGTGAGGGCGTACTTTGAACTGCAGGAGGAAGGGTCGTTCACCAGTGACACGCTGATGATTGAAGCCCATAAAGCGAAGTAAATAAAAAAGGCACCGGGGAATCGGTGCCTTTTTCGTTGAGCAGAGTATCAGGAATCGGGTCTGTCGCTGTTTTTGACATACAGCGTCAGCTGATCGCCCGGTCGCAGATTGTCGGTATCGCTGTTCCAGCGGACAACATCATTGATGTTGACGCCATGACGCTTAGCGATGCTCGACAGCGAGTCCCCTTTGCGAACGCGATAGGTAATACTATCGCTATTCTTCGCCAGACGGGATGCGCTGCTGCCTGCGCCTACGGTCAGGTTTTGACCGACTTTCAGCTGTGAGCCACGCAGTGAATTCCACTGCTGCAGATCCTTCGAGGTCACGCCTAAACGTGCCGCGATGCCTGAAAGCGTATCACCAGAACGAACCTTGTAACTACGGCTGGTCATTGGCGTGTTATCGGCCACCAGAGTCGACTGAACGGCGGCAATTTCGCCGGACGCCAGAGACTCACGCAGCTGATCGGCATGCTTTTTCGGAACCATTACGTATTTTGGTCCGCTGGCACCGAGGGTCGAGCCCTTAACGCCGGCATTAAATGCCTTCAGCCTGGTGACTGAAATACCCGCCATATCTGCGACCTGCTTCACGTCTACTGGGTTATCCAGGCGAACGCGGGCAAGTGCACGACTCTCATCTGCCGTTGGCAGCTGAACGCCGTAGCGTTTGCTGTTCTTGAGAATATCGCTCAAGGCCAGCATCTTGGGTACGTAGATCTTCGTTTCCTGAGGCAAAGAGAGCGACCAGAAATCGGTTGGTTTCCCGCGCGATCGGTTCGCTTTCACTGCTTTCATGACCCGGCCTTCACCGCTGTTATAGGCCGCGACGGTTAACAACCAGTCGCCGTCAAACATCTTGTTCAGACGCTGCATCATGTCGAGAGCTGCCGTTGTAGAGGCAACCACATCGCGACGTGCATCGTATGCTCGGGTCTGTTTTAAACCATAATTGCGCCCTGTGCTCGGAATGATCTGCCAGATGCCTGCGGCATTGGCGCCAGACGTTGCATGGGGGTCAAAAGCGCTCTCCACTATGGGTAGTAGTACCAGTTCCATGGGCATGTTGCGTTTCTTAACTTGCCCGGCTATCCAGTACATATACGGCTCTGCCCGTAAAGTTACATCGTGGAGATAGCTCTTATTACGTAAATACTTCTGTTTCTGTTCGCGAATCCGGCCATTATCCGGAATTCCCATCTTTAGCTCGCCGCCAATGAAAGCCCACAAATCCTTATCCTGCGCATAAAACGTTCCGTCGTCCATCCATCGCGCTTGACTTGTAAACTTTCCTGCTTCCCCTTGACTAGCCGCAGAAAGGCTCTGTGCGTGCTGCTGTACGTTACCATCTCGATTAGCCTGGCAACCCACCAGCAGGACAGAGGCGAGTAATATCGCTCGTGCCTTCATGTGTGTGGTCAATAGTTGCTTAAAAGACGAGCAATCATAATGGCGAAAAATTAAAAAGGCAACCCTGAATGTCTAGAAGTTATCTTTCTTTGACCGTAACCATGCAAAACGCTGTTCAGGTTGTTGCAATTTTGTTTCTTTGTCTATTTCTTTAATTAAATCAATATCATTTGTGCGTAAAAATACATTATTACGTCGTTCATTTTTCAGAATTACGGGTAGTGTCATTTGGTTTTTTGCACGTAACTCCTTCACTTCACTGTAATAATCATTTATGGCTCGATCCTGAGGCAAAATGCTGAGTGCAAACTTCATATTTGCTAATGTGTACTCATGGGCGCAACATACAAGCGTATGGTCGGGAAGTGCACTTAGCTTTTGAAGTGACTGATACATATGCTCCGCAGTACCTTCGAATAACCGCCCGCAGCCGCCAGAGAAGAGTGTATCGCCGCAAAAAAGATAAGGATCGCTAAAGAAACATATGTGCCCCAGGGTGTGGCCTGGCGTTGCAATTACAGAAAATTCGCACCCCAAAATAGTGATACGATCGCCTTCCTTAACGATGTTCGTCGCCCCTTTATGTTGTGTCTCTTCAGGGCCATACACCACAAGATCCGGAAATGTATCCACCAGTTCCTTCACGCCGCCAACGTGATCGTTGTGATGGTGAGTGAGTAAAATGGCCTCCGGCTGCCATTGATGTTCGGCAATCGCCGCAAGCACCGGTGCCGCTTCGCCCGGATCTACAATCAGGCAACGACCCTCGTCCTGATTCAGAACCCAGATGTAGTTGTCCTGCAACGCAGGAATACTGTTAAGATTCATAAATTACCTCTCATAATGTCGCGGAAGGTGTGATGAAACCGGCAAGGATACCTCTGAAAGCCACGGCTCCCCGCCACTGGGCTGAAATGCCTTGGGGCGAATACTATCGCGAGGCGCTGGAGCAACAGCTGAAGCCGTGGTTGGCAAAACTGTATGGATTTCATCTGCTTAAGATTGGCAATTTGAGCGCGGAAATCAATACCGATGCGTGCGCTATCTCTCATCAGGTTAACGTCTCCCTGGATGGCAACCCGGTGCAGGTGAAAGCAGATCCGCTGTATTTGCCCTTTGCGGAAAAATCAGTGGATGCCTGTTTACTGGCGCATACCTTGCCCTGGTGCTCTGATCCGCACCGTCTGCTGCGCGAGGCCGATCGTGTGCTGATTGACGACGGCTGGCTGATTCTGACCGCCTTCAACCCGATAAGCCTGATGGGCTTGCGCAAAATGGTGCCGGTTCTTCGTAACCGTATGCCTTATAATAGCCGGATGTTCAGCCTGGTGCGTCAGCTCGACTGGCTGGCGCTGCTTAACTTCGAAGTATTGCATCAGGGACGCTTCCAGGTGCTGCCCTGGACGAAACAGGGCGGGCGACTCCTGAGTATGCATCTCCCGGCTCTGGGATGTTTACAGGTGATTGTGGCGCGTAAAAGGACGGTACCGTTAACGCTCAACCCAATGCGCCAGAGCAAAGCGAAAACGCAGTTGCGTCCGGCGGTCGGAGCCACAAGGCAATATCGTAAACCTCAGGATTAGTTTTCCGGCTTGTAGCCCGTATCTTCCTGCGTCGGGCTCATTGCTGCGGCGCGGGCAAGCTCATCGCAGCGTTCGTTTTCCGGGTGGCCCGCGTGGCCTTTTACCCACTCCCAGCGAATTTTGTGCTCGCCAAGCGCGGTATCCAGTCGCTGCCAGAGATCGACATTTTTCACCGGTTTTTTATCCGCCGTTTTCCAGCCGCGTTTTTTCCAGTTGTGGATCCACTGGGTAATTCCCTGGCGCACGTACTGGCTGTCGGTGCTCAGCACCACTTCGCAATGCTCTTTCAGCGCTTCAAGCGCCACGATGGCCGCCATCAGTTCCATCCGGTTATTGGTGGTCAGGCGATAGCCTTCGCTGAAGGTTTTTTCATGCTGACCGTAGCGTAAAATTGCGCCATAGCCGCCGGGGCCTGGGTTACCGAGGCAGGAGCCGTCGGTGAAAATTTCTACCTGCTTGAGCATCTCTGGTAGACTTCCTGTAATTGAATTCGACGTAAACGGTAAGTCTGACATAAATGAGCGACATGAGCACTGCAATTACCCGCCAGATCGTCCTCGATACCGAAACCACCGGTATGAACCAGATCGGTGCGCATTACGAAGGGCACAAGATCATTGAGATCGGTGCGGTCGAAGTGATCAACCGCCGCTTAACGGGAAACAACTTCCACGTTTACCTTAAGCCCGATCGGCTGGTGGATCCGGAAGCTTTCGGCGTTCATGGTATTGCCGATGAGTTCCTGCTCGATAAGCCGACTTTCGCTGATATCGCCGATGAGTTTATCGACTACATCAAAGGCGCTGAGCTCGTCATCCATAACGCCTCGTTCGATATCGGCTTTATGGACTATGAATTCGGCAAGCTGAACCGTGGCATCGCAAAAACGAATACGTTTTGTAAGGTCACCGACAGCCTCGCGCTGGCGCGTAAGATGTTCCCGGGTAAGCGTAATAGCCTCGATGCGTTATGTTCGCGCTATGAAATTGATAACAGCAAACGTACGCTGCACGGCGCATTGCTCGATAGTCAGATTCTGGCCGACGTCTATTTGTTGATGACCGGCGGGCAAACGTCCATGACCTTTGCGATGGAAGGGGACAGCGCGCAGCGGGCAGGTGATACCGGAATTCAGCGTATTGTGCGTGCGGCAAGCCAGCTGCGGGTGATTTCCGCCACGGATGATGAGCTGGCCGCCCATGAATCGCGCCTTGATTTAGTCCAGAAGAAAGGTGGCAGCTGCCTCTGGCGCGCCTGACATCACAGAACAGGCGCTGAAAAGCCGCGTATGGGTGATTTTTGCAGCAAACGATTCAAAACCTGAGAAAAAGCGTTGACGCTGGATCGAGGAATACGTAATATTCGCCTCGTTCCCAAGGGAACAGTGGAGCGGTAGTTCAGTCGGTTAGAATACCTGCCTGTCACGCAGGGGGTCGCGGGTTCGAGTCCCGTCCGTTCCGCCACTTTTCGAGGCCATGCTAGTCATTAGCATGGCCTTTTTCGTATCTGCGTTTTTTGGTATGCCATCCCGTAGCCATTACTGTCTGGCTTGCATGCACTGGATTCCTTCTCCCCCGGTCGTATGCAGATTTTGGTTTTTCTGCCGCCTTAGAAATAGAGTGCGTTTACCGCAATGAGCAAAGGAGAGTAACTCTTCACTTCCCGGGTGGAAGTTTCTTCAGCGTTCTTGCTCGTGGTACCCGTTACCGGAAATGAAGGAGATAGCTGCGGATAAAAGCGTTCAGTTCCTGATTATTTTTAAGGGAGAATTTATTCATAATCTGGTATTTATACGAATATATCGTTTTGGTATTAATGCTGAGCCTGTCCGCAATTTCTTTTTCGTTTTTTCCACGGAGCATTAATCGAATTAGCAACAGCTGCTGTTTTGACAAATATTTACAGGAACACGTCGAACATTTTATCGCTGGATCTGACTGGTTATTTTCCCAGGTGCCGATAATCTCCTGCCTGATTCTGTGTACCGCCATATTCCTGGTGATAAAACTGGCGTTTCTAAAACAGTAGGGGAGCCCGCGAATAGAGTGTGTCTGCCGTTCATGGATGGCAAGCAAAATACCTTTTCGGTAACGACACAGATCTGAATAGCATAAGTAACTTTCCCCTGGACGCAGATCCATCACAATAATATTAGCCTCCGTGATGGCGTCGAGAGTGAATCTGTACTCGAAGCTGACATCCTGATGTAGCCGGTTGTGGCTAAAATCCCTAAGCAAACACTCCATTCCCTGCTGAAAGAATCTGTTTTTATCTCGTATTAATATTTTGATCATCCTGTTTGCTCTTTACTGTTCGCGTTATTGTGTTTGTTGTTATGACGAAGTAAATACAGCTGCTTATATTGTCGAACGATGGTCGCGCGCAAAATATAAATAACCGATTTAAACGAATGATGACCCTGATAATCATCAGGGGAGAAGTTTGCCATTAATGGCTGCTACAGAGAGGCTCGCAACACCTTTTTGCCATGCTGGTGGCAGCGTGAGGACTCTGGCCGACAGGCACGTTTCCTGACGGCCAGTATTATTCCTCTCAATTCACTATCGGTCGGCCCGAGCCGATGGATTCCTACGAGGAAGGCGTCACCATTACCGTGTAGGTACCACTATATTTACCCAAAGGATAAGTTTCAGCGCGTTGGGCTGAAACAAACCGTAATTTCACGCCCGGCTCGTTAGCTGGTACGTCAGCCAGGGTAGGGTAAACAGGACGGTTGTTGACCGGCGAACTGGTGGTTGAGCCAGTGCCGTTGTCATTGCCGTCCAGGATCCATGCGGTATTAATCACCATTTTATCTTCCCCTGACATTAGTGACTTGCCGGGTGGCTCCGTGAGCCTCAGTGATACCGCAGAGGCGTTGCCAATAAACAGAAATTTAGGCGTAATGGCACGCATATATCCAGCCTGGTTGTCCAGCTTGATGCTGATGTTGCCGTTAGTGACGTCTTTCCCGTCAACGTAAACCCGCACGCTGGTGCTAATTTCGGCTTCGACGTCAATGGTTGTCGTGACCGGCAGGGCGCTGGCGGTCGTTGCGCTAAGCAGCAGCGCTAAAGCCAGTGAGGTCTTTATTTTACTTCGTTCCATATCTTTACCTTTCCTTATTAAGACGTTGGCGTAATCACTGCCGTTAGCGTATCGGTTAATCGGGTACCGGCAGCCAGCCCGCTAATATCTTTACCTGACAGAGAGAAATTCAGGCCGACTATGCTTGCCGTCGCGCTGCCAGCCGGAATGATTCCGCTGTAAACGGCGCCTGGCGTCATCACGTGGCTGCCTATTTTTATCTGATACGGAACCGAAATTTCACCCTGCGTATCCTTCAGCTGAAAACTATTCTCCCGCTGCTGGCGTGATTCAAACGTTAGTTCGTAGGGCAGGGCTGCATCGCCGGCCTCCGGGGTTTTGTTAATTGTTAGCCTGGCGGCGTAAAGGTTATTTCTTAATACGTTAACTTCACCAAACCTCAGCGCCGGGCGATCGAACGTCGCCTTTACCGCCGGGACGCCGCCGCTGAGCGCGGTCAAATCGAGATAAACGGCGTTGGAGGCCATGCCGCCGTTTGTTTCAATAAAATTTACGTATCCCAACAGCACGCGCTGACCGGCCAGCGCAGCCGGGATGCTGGCCGTCGCAATACGGCCGGTATCTGGCGTGGCTTTCACACCGACCAGCTGACTTTGCGCCGGGGCGTCGAATCGTAATGATTCACCGCAGCGGGCGCTGAGCCCCGGCTGGGCTATGCTGCGGATGACCGGTACCAGTGGAATGTGCACAGCAGCAAGCGGCCCACTACCGCTGAGAACCCCGTTTTCACAACGCCCCATACCGGCAGGCGTCACCTGTAGCGTAAGGGTTTCATTTTCCGTCTGGTGTCGAACCAGGGCGTCCGGTCCCTGTTCGGCGCCACCCTGTTGGGTCATTTGCAGTCTGCCGCTGGCGACCGGACGAAACATCCAGTCCCCGGCGTCAGCCGCCCCTACGCTGAGCAACAGCAGCGTTATCAGCACTGAACGCTTCATCGATCACTCCTTTAACCGGCACTGGTCGTAAACATAGGTTTTTTTATCCATTTCAAACGCCAGCTGGCGATTGACTGTCAGGCTACGGGGATAGCCTGGATAGACGTTGAACTGGGCCTTATTTGTGCGGCCATCAATCACCAGGTTATGCATTTCGCTGCGCACATTTCCGGTAGCTGTTATCGTCCATTGGTTGTTCTGACAGCGCATCTCAATGCCCTGGGCCCGCTTTCCGTCCGGTAAATAGCGCAGAAGGACGTCATAACCGATAGCGAAGCGGATCTTATCTTTCTCCAGCGCCTGTTCGGGATAGCTGGGGCGAATACGCAGGCGGTAAACTCGCTCATGGTCGACCGGCTTTAACGGCAGCAGGCGCACCTTCCTTTCTTCGCCGTAGGGAATAACCAGCCGGGTTGGAGAGAACATGAGCGCAGGCTCTTTTTTACCGAGCTCTTTCTCAAATATTTCTTTGTCGGCGCCGGGGTTTTTAATTTCATAAAGCTCCAGCGTGACAAATTCATACTGGCGGGTTTCAGCCTTATCCGGATTAACGCTGTCCTGCGCCTGAAACATTGATTTCACCGTGACGAAGTTGTCGCGCGGGGTTTCACTTTTCACCTCTTTCACGATAGGAAAAACTTCAATTGCCTGCACCAGCGGAGTGGCACCGGCCAGGGTTAATCCCAGCATTAACGGCGCTAAATTGATATTATTTAACTTCACATTCAACCTCACGAATTTGCATAACGCCCTGCGTTTGCCTGATATTGCCGTCGAGCAGCGGACAAACATATTTATTGCCGTCTTTTTCAACCGACAGCGTGGTTAATTTACTTTTTATATCTAAGGTAAAATCGCCGACAAAAAGGCCTTCATCATCGGTCACGGCGTTGCCGCCGACGACCCGGGCGTGGGTCAGCGGTGTGCCCTGGTGGTAGATTCGACCGGTGACAGTTTGATTTTTAGTGGCGCCCAGCTTGACGCTATAAGCCTGGCCCGGCATCACCCAGGTGGAAACTGAGCGGGTAGTCAGGTTATAGAATGCGTTGGTATCGCCGGTATAAACCTGCTCAACCGTTGGCGCTATTTTCTGATAGGACAGGACTGGCAGGGTTGTTTTATCTCCGCCTTTTACGATAATCGAAGACGCATCGCGGTTGCGTACCTCAAAATACTGATCCTGCGGCAGCGAGGTGGCGTCGACAATAAGCGCGGCACTGTCATCCATTTTACCGAAGGCGGCATCGCTATCGCCGATCGCGAAGCCGCTGCGCTGCGACAGATAGTACTGGCGATAAGGGTTATGACCGTATGACTTATTCAATCCGACGGAGGTATACCCCAATTTATTATCCGCTGTAAGACCCATTCCGCTGGTCGTCTGGCTATCCGGCCCGTTGCCGAGGCTGGCGTTGACTGAATATTTTCCGCCGCGATCAAATTCAGGATTATCTAAATCCAGCGCATAATCAGCGGTATAGATATTGTTGTCGCTGCCTTTATCGCTCAGCTTAGAGCGTAAATAGAGTGACTGATAATGGTTGTAGCTACGCTCGCGCATGCCGAGAGTAAACTGAATGAACACCCGGTTGTCGGTGCTTTCATTGCGCCGATTGTCGATATTCCGGCTGCTGATGTATTCGTTTTTACCGTGATGGTAGCCAAGGTCGACACGCAGGTTCAGATTGTCGCGGAGGGGGAAATCACGGTTGAGGCTAAGATCCCAGGTTTTATAGTTTGTTTTGTCCCGGCGGCCATAGTCCTGATACAGCGTATTCATGCTATAGATGGCGGAGAGCCCGGTATTCCAGGGCAAAAACAGACTGGTGCTGAACTGCAGATAGTTAAAATCGTAGGCCGACACAACACCAAAACGACGGTAGTCGCTTTCGGAACCCCTGTACCGGTTATCGCGATAGCTCAGGTTAAAGCCCATGTTGTACACGCTTTTGCTGGCGCCCACCTGGTAGCCGTAGCTGCCGTCGTTGCCAAAAATAGCATCGCTATACAGGCGCTCGGCCAGCCAAAGGTTCAGAGGAATATCGGCGCTGCCGTTGTAATAGAGGTGGTCGTCGTCCATTAACACCCCGCCGCCAAAAGAGGTCGCTGAGCGTGTGGTGTAGCCCAGTGTGGCGCTGGCAAGGTTGTTGTTATCGATGGTGTTGACCCGGTCATCGCAGTTGCTGAAGCAGCGACCGCTGTTTTTGGCGCGTAAATGCCCCTGGCGCTCGTCATAGCGACCCAACTGAATGCTGTACTCAAGATCGCCGGAGCGAAACATGCCATCGCGCTTGAAGAAGGGTTGAATTTTTTCTTCCCTGCTGCCGTTCGCCAGCTTCAGTACCAGCCTGACGTCATAGCCGCCGCTCGGCCAGCCGCTGGTATTCAGCTGTTGCATCCCCGCAGGAAACTGCTGCAGGTCGATCAGTCGCCCGTTGCGGTAAACTTCGACGGTACCGGCCTGCGGCATATAAACGGCAATGGGTGAAGAAGCGCCCTGAGCCGAACGTAAATAGTTATCGGTCATATAGCCGAGTGAGACGCCGTCAAAGCTCACCGGGTTGAAAAAGCTGTAGGTGAGGGAGGGGGTACTGTAAGTGAAGTTATCGCTCAGCCGCTGGCGGCCGCCCTTGAAGCGGTTACTGTTGTGCTCCAGATAAAGCGCCAGCTCCTCAAGGTTAAAATCAATGTCGTCTGAGTAGCTCCAGATACTGCGAACATAGCTGTTGCCGGTCAGGTTGAGGGTATCGTTGGAGGCAAGGGTAAAGCTATCGCTATAGCTGTCGGACAAAAAGTTGAAGTTATGGCTATGTACGAATCCCGCTTTATTTTTATTCAGAATATAGGTTCGGTCGTTGTCGTCCGTTGGGGTCTTAAACATTGTGGAGGGTAACATCAGATGCATTGTCGCATCCGATTCACTAATCCATGCGGTGACTTCCGCATGGTTAAACCCTTGCCTGTTGACGCGCTTTAGCGGACGAGAAAGATCTTTTAACAGCGCCGCCCGGGTAACGTTAAGCGCAGGCATATCGGCGGCAAGAATTTGCTCCACGACGGTCTGCGGCGAGCTAAGGGTTACGCTGGTGCGGTCGTACTCCATACTCAGAGAGCCGATAGAGATGTCCTCATAAACAACGTCAAAAATACCGCTCTGGCGTGCGTTAAATATATCTTCAAACCCGGCGGGCAGCGCCACCTCAGAAGCCTTTACCACAGAAGGCACAAGCGAAATAGCGCATCCCAGGAAAATCGCGCTAAAAGTAAATTTACTGTTCATGCGTCCCTGCTTTTTTTATTTAAAGATTAGACTTAACTAACAGCGTGAAAGAATTGGCATAGGTATCCTGGCTGTAGTTACCCGCTAATAATTCTGATTTAAAGTGAATTTTGAATCCTTTGGCGACGGTTGCCTCAGTGATATTTTTGAGTACCGGTACCTGGAGCGGCTGTAGCGCACTGGAAGGAGTATTATTAAAAATAAACTCTCCAGATAAATTAATTTGCCGATCGGCTCCGCTGGTGGAATAGAGAACAAAGCTGCTGTCGGCAAAAACGATTTCAGCCTGTTCGACGTTGCCAACCACATAGAATAGATCAGAAACTCTTTCAAAGTGTTGAGACAGCCCGTTAATCGGCAGCGGAAAATTAATGCTACTACCCGCCACAGGAGCGTCATGATAATAGACGACAACGCGAGCAACCGATTCGGCTGCTACCTCCAGGCTAATCTGAGGGCCACCCGCTGCCTGCGCCGGGCCGCACAGGGGCAGCACCAGAGTGAGTAGGGCAAGAGCCGCGTATTTTATTTTCATCATAAGGATCCACACAGGGCCAGTGATGAATACTGGCCCTGGACTTTAATTAAAAAGAATTACGGCTTAGCGTTAACGTTCGCGTAGACAACGCCGGTGTAGTTACCCTGACCGAGGTCGGTGTAAGCCTTGTCGGAAACGAAGTTAAATTTGATTGGCAGTTCGCCGTGGGTGCCGTTAGCAACCAGGCTGTAGTCCTGAGTTGCACCGGAGGTTGCAAACTGCTTGCTGCCGGCAGAAGAGATGGCGTTGATTTTGTATGTCATGTCGTTCAGGGTGCCGCCTTCGGTGCTGTACAGAGTGAAGTTACTGCCGGTGGCAGACTGGCTGTCATCCATGATCAGGGTAACTTCCAGCTTGTTTACGTCGTTATTCCACAGCTTCAGTACCGGAGTGGTTGCTTCCATAAAGCCAGAGGCTGCCGGAGTCAGTACTACATCCAGATCGGTGATAGGCTTACCACTTGGATCGGTAATGTGGGCGCTGTCCGGTACGTTAGCGCTGACGTTGATTTTGGTATCATAGCTTGCTGGCGTATCAGCCAGAGCGGAAGCGGAAAGGAACAGACCAGCCAAAACAGAAACAGCTACTTTAGTTTTCATTAAGTATCAATCCTATGATAATTGCGTTAAAAATTTCCATACGCGCCGATAAGCGGTATATACCCGCTTATTCTTATTCGGCAGCGCCGCGCTACATGAGAGGGTAGCGGCGGAGAAAAGAGTAACGATCGTGACCTAAGGAATCCTCAGCATTACCCTTATAAATTCTGATTAATTAGTCTCATTTGTATAATGAGATTGACGAGATACTAGTAATCCTTAAGCGTATTGTGGCCCACCTCTTCATATACCGCCCGGGTCATAGCATCTTCAAACTCCTGGTAATTTTGTGCCGTATAGAAGTTGTTAGCGCCGACGCATTTTTCCCAGTCGGAGGTAGGATTGTATTTCAACGCAATAAAAGCAATTTTCCCTACCGAATAGGGAGTCGTCAGTACGCTGCGAATTTTTTCACACAGCCCTGTGTTGAGTAGCTTCTCAGTAATTCCTTCATTTAATATGGGCCAGTCCTGTCCGTCTGAGACGATGACCAGCACCTTTCGTGAAGCCGTACCTTTTGCCAGAACCTGAGTGCCCTCCAGCATACCCGAGCTAACCAGCGTGCGATCGCTGGCTGACATATTAATGATGGTGTTCTCAAGATAATCAGGATCAGCGGTCAGAGGAATAGTTTGTGCCTGAGTCATAGTCAGTTTTTCTTCTTCTGATTCAGGGCTATGAAATGAAAGGCAGAGGAGTTCGGGAATATTTGCAACATTAATACGAATATCATTAACCTGATTTGGAATGGCGTCGATAGTACGCTGATAGTCTATATAGTTATACAACTCTCGAATGTTCCCCTCGCTATTTTTGCCAAATACGTCAGGCGGTAGCGGTGAGTTAAGAACAAACTGCGGGGTGCACAGGTTCCCTTTTCGCGTCCCCCAGCCGAAGGGGATAAAAGCCACCTTATTATCAATATTATATTCGGCAAGTTGGCGGGCAAGTTTAACTGTAATCTGCTTGGCGACGTCCATTTTCCATGGTTTAGATTTATCGCCAATTTCTTTATCAATGGACTGACGCATTGAACCTGAAAAATCCACGGCAAAGGCTACGTCAATATTGGAGCGGAATTTTCGCGCCGCGCCGTTATCGCCCACCTTGACCTGCTTGTTAAAGGAGGGAAAGTAAGAGGAGGCGAACCATGAGCTTTGCTGAACCCTGCTGCTGAGGCGATATTCCACCCAGGCCAGCTTATGGACGCCATCAGCGGATCCGTGCAGCACCCGAATTATCGGCTTATCAATCTTTTCCGCATGATTCATATAGGCGTCAAGCCAGCTCATAGAGAGCACATCGTTGCGTGATGCACCCTCGCCGTTGTCCTCGGCGGTCAGCGCCAGCGCCGCCTGCTCCATGGCATCCGACAGACGCGCTTGCTCCGTGATGTAGCGTGAACCCTCAAGGCCGAGCGCTGCCATACTCAATAAAAAGGCTCCCAGCATCGCCAGGCTTATGGCAAATGCGCCGCGCCGGTCGCTAATAAACCGACGCAGCGGGGTTAATTGGGGGGAAGGCATAGACATAGTTGCTCCTTGTTACTCACCGTGAGGTGATTTCGAATAGTTCCCTTCGTCTGGCAAAACAGCCAGGGCAGAGGCCCCGGGTGATAGCGCGCAACGGCGCTGCCTCCGGCATCCGGCCTGTAGGTTATCTCTCCGCTAAACGCCTGGGGTCGGGGGTTAATGTCGTAGACCGTTACCGACAGCGACGCGCGCAGCGTCGGGCTGTAAAAAAGCGCCTGATTGATGTCGGCGAGTAGCCGGGCCTGGTCGGGCTGCGATGAGTCGATAAACAGCACGGCCTCTGCCGCCGCCCGGGACAGCGGCGGCAGAGCAAGCGCGACAATCAGCAGCAGCGTTTTCATCATTCACCGCAGCATGACGACAGCGGAGGAGGCAACCAGAGGCTGCTTGCTGCTACCGCTGATTAACCGGGTGTACCAGCTGTTGGTCGCCAGACACAGCGTAACCTGATACAGAGGCACCCAGCGGCCGTAGCTGCCACGCGGCGAAAGGTCCTGAAGCTCACTGATGGATTTCAGCGGCTGGCATCGACTTTCATCAATCTCGACGTTAGTCATGAAAAAATCATTCTTGCGAACAGGATGCTTCTCGTTATCCGTCAGGTCGACGCGCGGTTCGAAAAACAGCTGCTGTACCCGTAATTGCAGGCCATAGTCCTTTGCCGAGGGATTCATGTCCTTGATCATACGGTTTGCCAACTGATAGACATCTCCGATGTCGCTTAAGCTAAGATCTTCCCGGCGATCGTACAGCTGGATGCGTTCGCGCAGCACGCCAGCAATGGAGTAGGAGAGCCGATCCAGCTTGCCCACCGTAGCCTGGCGCAGCACCAGGTCAGCCACAAAAAACATAAAGATAAGCAGCACGACGGAAATAATAGAGAACTCCACGGCCACCGAGCCGCGCAGGTCAGTCCATAAACTGCGAACGTTCATATTCCTGAACAAAGATCACCTCACGATTAAATAATGGATCGGCCCAGCTGGCGGGGAAGGGGAAAAACATCGGATGATAGTGGTAGAGCAGGTGCCAGCGAGCTAGTGCGTTGCCGCGGGTATATTGCTGTCCTTCGACGCCGCCGGTTTCGGCCATCTCCTGCACTGAGTTCGCGTAATGAATCGACATCTCGACCGCGTCGGCGCGGGTCAGAAAAGACCATAGCGATCCTCCTTGCTGAGTCAGCATTTCCCGATAACGGCGCTGATAGCCGTCCCCATCCTGTGGGGCGTTTTTCCCGGCCTTGGCCGCTTCGGAGACCGCCAAATCGATGACCGACGAAACGTAGGCCATCCGCGACATTTCGGCGACGAACAGCACCATAAATAGAAAGAGCATTACCGTAAGGGCAAATTCGATGGTGACGACGCCGCGCTGCTCGCGGCAAAAGCGATACAGGCGATGCATCAGGCCATTCCTTTTTGCAGTGGGCCGATTTGCTCCAGCGCGTCGACGACTTCATCGGGATACCCGGACAAGCCTTCACTCTGGATAATGTCGCGGGCGTAGCGGGTATCGCCGACCTTCACCAGGGCCAGCACCAGGTTGTGCACCAGGCGGGGCTGACGCTGACCGCGCAGGTACTGGGGTAGCAGCAGGCTGACGGCGTCCTGGTAGCGGCGATCGAGCAGGGCGACCATCGCAAGATTGTTGATGGCAACTTCATCAGCGATAAAAAGATCGCGTGATTTTTGTATCGCCTGCACGCTCTCGGGAAGCTTGCCAGAGAGGGCCATGGCGATGCCGCGCAGGTTCCAGGCCTCGGCGCTACGCGGGTCGTGTTGCAGCATTCGATCCGTGACCCGAATAGCCTGAGCCTGATCGCCCATCGCGATCATATTTTTTGCCTGCAGAAGGGGCACGTTCGGATCGGCTGAGGTGGCCAGCGGCTGTAAATAGAGCAGGGAGGAGGAGTAATCCCCGATCTGGTAATAATACTGCGACAGCTTGAGCCGCACGGCGCTGTCTTCCTTGTTTTTTAGCCAGCCGCGGTACAGGCTGATAAGCCCCGAATAGTTTTTCGACTTCAGTAAAATATCTTCCTGAGTGGTTAACTCCGCGTGGCTTGCGGGTCGCTGATTAGCGCAACCTCCCAACGTGAACAGACAAAGCAGAATTACCGTTGTGCGTTTAAAACATGCCATTCTTAACTATCCTTAGAATTCCTGGTGCCACGATTAATATGGTGATGGGAAACATGATGAAGATAATGAGCGGTACGCTCATCTTTGCCGAAAGGCTGCCGACTTTTTCTTCGGTAACTAATAGCTGTAATTCACGGATATCCTGAGCCAGCTCTATAAGGTGTTCGTACAGCGAAGTGCCGTAATGCACGCTTTGCTGAAGAGTCGCGGTGAACATCCTGATTTCAGTCATTTCCATTGAGTGGTACAGCTCGGAGAGTGCGCTCTCCATACCGTTGACCTCTGCGCGTTTGACCAGCAGTTTCATCAGGTCTGCGAGGTTAGCGTCGAGGTGGTTAAAGCGCTCGCTGACAAACTTCAGGGCGCTTTCGACGGTCATTCCCGCCTGAACGCACACCGCCACTAAATCCACCAGATACGGAAGTGCATCCATCATCCCTTTAACCCGGCTATTAATGGCTGGTTTGAGCAGCAGACCCGGCAGGACGATAAGCGTTATCATGATAACCAGCAGCAGCATGCCCAGCCCTGAGCGGGAAAAAGCCGTTACGCCCAACGCGTTCAGCGCGACTAGTACCAGCGCAAGGACGCCAAAGGCCTGCATTTTGAGGCGCAGCTGCTTATCGTATTTGTCCAACAGGCTTAACCAGCGGCTGTTATTGACGATCAGCGCGGCGTAATCGATGGCCGCTAGCGCTTTTTTCCCGGACTCGGCGGTAAGGGGAGCGAGCAGTTTCTTTTGCCGGCCTACGGTTTGCTGCTGTGAAACGCCAAGCAGCAGCGCGTACGCCCCCAGCACCAGAAGGAGTAAATAGATGATATTCATCAGGTCGCCTTTTTCAGCAGCAGCCAGATAATAAACATCCCAATCAGTTCGCTGCCGATGACGTAATACAAAATAAGTCGGCCAATGGGATCGTGAATAACAAAGTCAAAGTTTTCAGGTGTGAGATACTTCATGCCAAATAAAAACAGCAGTGGCATTGCGGCGACGATTTTTGCTGAAGCTCTGGCTTCTGAGGTCATCGCTCGCTTGCGCTTGGCCATTTTCTTACTGTTATTAATAATACGCGCCAGGCGATTAATCAGAGTGCGTAGCTGGCCACCGCGCTGAATACTGATTTGAATGACGATGATAAAAAAGTAGAACTCTCGATAAGGGTATTGCCGCCAGGCGTCAAGAAATACCCTGTCGGCCTCCTCGCCGAGATTAAGGCGGCGATCGATGCGATTGAAGGTGTCCCCCAGCTCGCCAGAGACGTCCTGGCCGCAGCGGTGTAGCGCCTGATGGATGCTGTTACCCGCGGAAACCGCGGCGCCGACAACCGACAACGCTTCGGGGAAACTGGTCTCAAACGCTTTTTGATGCAGGCTACGGCCAATGCGAATCTGTGCGATAAACAAAACTGCCAGCACGGTGGGAATAAAGCCCCATAGCGTGAACTTCAGCCACGTAGCGTTAATCAGCAGCAGGGCCAGCAGGGCGAGTAGCGCAAGGATAAAATTACGCCGCCCACGCCAGCTGCCGTCTCCCCAGGCGTAGGTGTGCCACTCTCTCACCAACGCCAGCAAATAGTCGCGGGGAAGATTACGTCTGCGGTGCGTTACATGGCTAAGAGGACGGGTTAGCCGCCTCCAGCTCCGCATATTTATGCCAAACAGCACAAGACCGATCAGCAGAATAAGATAGCCCATACCTTACTCCATATTAAAAATGTGTTTAAGTTCGGTTTCCAGGCCAAACATAATGGCACTGTGCATGACCGCAGAGCGCATCAGTAGCCCTTCACAGAGGAAGTTCCCTTTTATTTTCCCCTGCTCATCACGCTCGTTTTGACTCTGAAACGAAAAAATATCCTGCAAAATAATACGATCGCCTTCGATACCCATGACCTCACTAATATTCATTATTTTTCGGGAACCATCATTTAATCTCGATACCTGAATAATTAGATTTATGGCGGAGGCGATATTGCGACGAATGGACTCCATCGGAATATTCATTCCCGCCATCATGACCATATTTTCCAGGCGTGAAACGGCATCTCGTGGATTGTTGGCATGCAGGGTCGACATGGAGCCGTCGTGGCCGGTATTCATCGCCTGCAGCATCTCGAAAGCCTCCTCACCGCGACACTCTCCTACGATGATGCGGTCTGGACGCATACGTAACGAGTTGATAAGCAGAGAGCGCATTGAAATCAGTCCGGTGTTCTCGACTCCAGCGAGGCGGGTTTCCATGCGCAAAACATGCGGTTGCATCAGGCGCAGCTCGGCGGCGTCCTCCATGGTGATAATGCGTTCATCCTCGCCGATGTATTTGGACAGCGCATTGAGCAGGGTGGTTTTACCCGAGCCAGTGCCTCCTGAAATCAAAATATTGATGCGGCAGCGTGCGGCGATCGCCAAAAAGTTGGCGATCTGGGGTGTCAGGGCGCCTGCATTCATCAGATCGACCAGCTGCAAATTATGCTTGCCGAACTTCCTGATGGAAATGGAGGTGCCGTCCAGCGCGATGGGGGGAATGGCCACGTTCAAACGGCTGCCGTCCGGCAAACGGGCGTCCACCAGCGGGCTGCCTTCATCAAGGCGCCTTCCCACCCGCTGCACCAGCCGTTTGGCGATATCGGTGAGTTGGCTGTTATTGATAAAGCGACAGGGCGTCAGCTCAAGCTTGCCGTAGCGTTCGATAAAAATCTGCCCTGGGCCGTTAACCAAAATATCGCTGATCGTGTCATCTTCCAGCAGCGGTCGCAGCGGGCCAAAGCCGATGATTTCATCGGCCATCAGTTCTGCCATCTGCCACTGCGCCTGCGCGGTCAGGTAGATATTTTGCCGATCGGCAACCTGCTCCAGTAGGCGGTTCATCTCAGCGATCAGCAGAGGGCGATCTGACGTCAGATGCTCTATTTTGCTGATTTCGATATTTTTCAGTACGGCTTCGCGCAGAATCTCCTGCAATTCAATGGCAATCTCCATTAATAGCTCCTGCGCAACAGGGGAAGAAGGCGAGCAGTCAGGCTTCGCTTAGACGCAGATTCATCGCCTAATACCATGCGGGCCAGCCGATCAAGGGGTGAGTGAAGCCGTCTTTTTTTCCCCTGTGCAAGGGATGCGCTGCGGCGGCTATAAGGGAAAACGATATCTATTGGATGCCCGAGCAGGTTTTTTATGTCCGTCAGGCTCAGGGCGTCTGCTGCGAGCGGACGCGTATCGTTCAGGCAGATAAACAACCGCCGTGGCGTGTGGCTGCTGCGGCGCAGCAGCTCAACGTTTTCAATCATATTGCGCGCAACGCGCACTGAAGAGAGCGAGCGATCGAGCACCAGCACCAGGCATCGCGTCTTTTCTGCCAATTGGCGCATAAGCTCTTTATCCGCCGTGGCGATCGACTGCTCAAACAGCACTAAGTTGTAACGCTGACCGGCGTCATGTCCAATATCGGGGTAATGTTCGCCATCGGCGGGCATAACGTCGAGATTTTTATTCAGCGATGTCACCTCCTGCGATAGCTTCTTGCCAGCAAGCAGATCGAGATCGTGTGAGCCCGCGCTGCCCTGCACAAACAGCAGCGGTAGTTGCTTGAGACGAACGATCTCGCCCGCCAACTGCCAGGCCAGCGTGGTGGTGCCCGCTCCGCCACGGCATCCCAGCACGCTGATGCTGACGGCGGAACGATTATTTTTCAGCTCTGTGCTCGCCAGTGCCGCCTGAATGACCATATCCAACTGGGTATGGAGATTAAAATAGCCCACCTGGTTATGTGCGAAAGTTTGTGCCAGCGCGATGGAGTCGCTGTCGCCAACCACGCAGCACCATACTTTGCGTGGGATCTGCATTTGTAAGGCACCGACAATGTCCATCACCGCCTTGTTGTCGACAATGTCGATGATGACGCCGCTGGCATCCTCGGGAATGTTCAGGCTGGAAAGTTGTGTCGCGCATCGCGAAATGCTCTCAACGGCGCTGAACCCCGCGAGCCGTAACAATTGACACAGCTGCTCGCTGACGTCGCCTCTCCCGGAAACCACATAGAGCTTGCGTTCGGTTGATTCGGCGCCTGCGCGCGCTTTCTGCTGAAATAACAACATGTCATTTCCCTTTTAGTCATAGTGATAGGGGGTAACTAACGCCCGGCTGCGACTGTTGTTCAGCGCGCAGCCCTGTTCAGTGCGATCGTTAAAACGGTAGTTCTGTTGCTTGTCGGTACACTCAGATAGGCGTGGTCTTAAGCGCTGGATAACTATCCGAATGCCGCCGTCGTTACGATTGCTAAAGCCACCAGCCTCGTGGGGTAGCGTGATGCGATCCGGTGCTACACCCTGAGCTATCAGGGCGCTACGCAAGTTTTGCGCGCTGGTGTTGAAACCGTCGTTGTTCCAAATCAGGGCAATTTCACCATCAAAGTGCTGCCCGGCCAGCGCCAGAATTTTGCCGGTTGCCACTTCCCGGGAGATTGTGTCCGTCGAGGCCAGCGTCAGCGTGGTGACGGCTGAGAGTGCCTCCTGCGCGCGGCTGGTCGCAGATGCCAGCAGCAGGCAGGGCAGAAGCAGCAGGGTCAGAGGGAGCAGCCTGATCATTTGATGAACCCTCCCTGTTCGATAAATTCCTGCGCCCGCGCTCTGTCGCGACGCTGGCTGATGCCATCGAAATTAAAGAACCGGCTGAGAGTTGAGGTTCGCCTGAAGTCGGGCAGTACCACTTCGCGCGGGGTGAGGGGTTTGACCAGATTAACGGTAGCGACCACCACAAGTTCGTTACGTTTGCGCTGGGTTGACACGTTGCGGAACAGGGCACCCAGAATCGGCACGTCACCAATCATTGGAATTTTACTTAGTGCTTCACGCTCTTCATTGCTGATCAGGCCTCCGAGCAGGAAGCTTTCGCCGTCGCCCAGCTCAACGGTGGTCCGTGCGCGACGGGTTTGCAGCGCCGGGAGGCTATCTCCTGCCCGGGTGGAGTAGGTGTTATCGAGATTACTGACCTCTTCGCCCAGCAGCAGTCGTATCTTTTTGCTGCTGCTCACCTTTGCGCCAATATTCAGCTTAATGCCAAATTCTTTATAGGTAACGCTGCTGCCGTTTTGCGATGAGGTCACAATAGGCAGCTCGCCGCCGACCAGAAATTCGGCGGTTTCGCCGGAGAGCACCGACAGATTAGGTTCGGCCAGAACCCGGGCGACGGAGTCGTTGCTGATGGCATGCACCATGCTGGTCAGGGTATCCGCGTTAAAGCGGACAAAGTGGAACGTTCCGGGGATCGTAGAGCCCGCTCCCCAGTCCAGCCCGACGTTATCAATAAACTCACGGCTGACCTCAACCACCGACAGCTTAACGTTGACCTGGTTGGTGATCGGCAGCTCCAGCTTATTAATGACGCCTTCCCAGCTTACATCGCTCAGCCAGGGGGTGTTGTCATCGCTGTTGCTGCTCTTGTCGGATGCATCCTTAACCTTTTTCGTGCTCACGCGGCTTTTGGCGCCAATACCTTCACCGACAATCTGGTAGATACGACTTTTCGCCTCTTCGGTCGGTGCTGTACCGGATATCACGTAGGTCTTGCCCATTTTTTGAATAGTGACGTTGCTGTCCGGAAACGCCTGATTAATCTGCTGGTGAATACTGCTCAGCATGGTGTCGACCACTAGCGTAGCCTTAAGCACTTGATCACCGTTTTTATCGAAAGCAATGAGATCGGCGCGCCCCTCTTCCCTACCATAGGCGACGATGCTTTTATCGCCAATAAGTTCGTAGTCGGCGACATCTGGCGAGGAAATAAAGACCGTATCAATATTTTCTTTAACCTGGATGACCTGTGAATCGCCAGGCGTCAGATAAATATCTGCAGCCAGTGCGTGAAGTGCAAAAAAACTGATAAATATGCCCACTGCTGTGCGAGTAAAAACCTTATCCATATATTTTCTCTGAGTTAAATGTTGCAAAATTATCTGGAGCCTCTTAATTCCTTTATTGAGCGCAGCTGTGGAAGCACGTCGTCCATGCTTATTCGCTTAATACTCTGCTTATCCTGACTGTCCGGGAGAAGGAACAGCTGGCCGGAGGTTTCAATTGTTCTTAACATTGCAAGCTGCTTTTGATTCAGGCGCAGGACAATGGTGCCCACTATCTTATTACTCATGGAATAAGCATTTTCACCTTCTTTGGCGCTGGAAAAGCGTTTGCTGTCCAGTACCGTTACCTGTTCGAATATTCGGGTGACGACATATTTAGGCGTCTGGGCGCGATAGGAGGAGGACGATCCTTCCGAGGCCAGACCTACCATCTCCGTTTTCCCTCTCTCAATCTCTTTTATTCTGATGTAGAGCGCTAACTTATCGCCAGCACGGGTCGATGAGAGTAAATAATCGTCGGGAGCAGAAACCGGGAAGGCGTAAGGCATCTCATTCACTCTCAGGCTGCGCTTCGCGTAATCCGGATGAGTGGGGGAGAGCAACATCGGCAGCGTGATGCCGCTGCCTTTTTTTATCGTTTCTGTGACTAAATATCCGCGAAGATTTCCACCAGGTATCGATGATATATCCCGAGGATCGCTGATGGTTGATGATGTTTTTAAGGTGGCGATCTTATAATCCTGAGGCGACAGTATTTCTCCGGCCTGCAGGTTGTGGATGGCTTCTGCCACTAAAATGGTGCGGGGAACATTTTCAACCGTTACTTGTTGTTTGGGCTCCGATGTTTTTCCTTTTTGCTGTAAAAATATCCCTGTGACCCCGACAACGATAGCCGTGATGGAGAGAAAAAAAAGTGTCCGATGATTCATCAACGATTCCTTTCTGTATGCGTCAATTTATGGAATAAGAAAAAATAAAGGCTAATGAGATAGCCACACCGTAAGGCACGCCATGCTGTTTTGTGGTTTTAAAAAAAAAGAGCAAGCAAACCAAAGCAACGGCTCCGCCGCTCAGAGCGGTCAGAAATAAAAAATGGGGAAATTGAGAGGAGGTATAAAGCAGCGCCAGCGCCGACATCAGCTTGATATCACCGCCGCCAATAATATTAGCCATGCAGAGAATAAAACCGGGAATCAGTACAGCAGCAAAAAGAATCAGGTTGGGATACTGGCCGCGAAGCAGAGACAGCGTACAGGCGGCTACGCCGACTGCAATCACGAGTTTATTGGCAATCAGCCGTGAGGTGACGTCCTGCACGCAAACACAGAGTAATAGTAGAACTACCGCAATATAGTTTGCCGTGATTAACCACGTCATATTATTATCCCTGATAATCAATCTCTGAAGAGAGGCCAGCGATATCCACCGTGATAGCTATCACGGCGGATATAACAGCAATTATTTGCTCATTGTTACGCTTTCAATAGCTTTTTCGATTTTCTGGAAGGCGGTATTGATTGCACCGAGGAAGCCGCTGTTCTGATCGCCGAAGATTAATGCCAGCAGGGTCGCCATTCCGACCCCGATCAGTGCATATTCAATAGCTGTTACGCCGCGCTGGTTTTTAAAAAAATTCGCAATGTTGTTTTCTGCAACGATGTAGTACTTAGTCAAAAAATGAGTCATAACGATACCTTGTTTTATGCCAAAAAATTAATAATTAACTGGGCAGTGAGTTGAAATAAAATATCCAATCATCGAACATGCCTTTTGACACTCCCTTGTTGATTCGGAAATTCTGCTGGCAGTAGCGATGTTGACCTAGGTATCTAACCCGAAAAAGGGGAGTGAAATCCTCATTAAAACCCTTAAAAATTATAATTAGTTATTATTTATTCTGCTTAAACCTTCCAGAAGAACAGAATTGCCATCGTCAGCGTTACCAGCCAGCACACGGCCAGCACCGAGAGGACAAAAACAAAAATATTCCAGCTTTTCGAATTGTACCATTCGGGTTTACCGCGAATGGAGGAGCCTCTTTTTGCTGCTGCCTTCTCCTCGTCACCAGGCCCTTCAAACCTGACTTCTGTGACGCTTTTCTCTTGTACGGGGAAGGGGAGTGGATGTTCTCCCTCCACGAGTGTACCTTTTATGACTTCGCCCGTGTATTTAACCCCTTTGCGTGGGATCGTTTTAATTAAAGAGTGAGAGAGACCTACCTCGTTAAACGACCTTCGCAGAAGGTAAAGTTGGCCATAATAGCTACTTTCGCTGACGGAGCCTTTTTGCTCGGCCCAGACCTCGTTGATGATTTTTTGTTTATCAGTTTCACCGTTTAATAGCTGCAACAGAAATCGATAGCTATTTTCAGATAATTCAACGCTAATACCGTCGTGAGTCATTAAGCAGCGCTTTTCCGGCAGAAACATTACCCCTTTGTCGAGAGTGTATAGCGGTCTCTCTTTTACATCCATGAATAAACTCCAGTGTTACTGTTTGCTGCTTGATTGATATCAGTTAACCAGGATTCTTTCTGGTAGGCGACAGTGAGAAAACACTGAAGATATCCCAGGAGAATTGTTAGCGGGCAAAATGATATTCACGATGAGAGGCAGTGTTAGCTCAGAATAGCTGCCAGAACGCATGTTAAATCCATGTTGAATATGGTCTGTCAAAAATGTGATGAACATGATAGGAGGAAATCTCTGGTGGGTTAAAATTGGAATTTTCGATCGATTTCTTCTTTTTGATTGGTATGGTGATTGTTGTCCGTGAGGTGTGTTAATTGTGTGTTAATCAATTAATCTTATTTTGTCTTTTACCCTACTGGTGCGGGTTTGGAGGCTGGTAAGTTGAATTCAAAAAAAAGCTAACATAATTTATTTATTTATAATGAAAAATTAACATGCCCATTTAAATTAGGAAAATGCCTTATGGTTTTATGCGATTCAACAAGAAGAAATGAAGTTTACCAGGTGGAGATTATCTATCTTGCAGTATTTCTCGGGCTAATTGTGAGGAAACCAACCTGTTGAGCAGTGTCTTGTTCTTCGGATAGCACATGATAATCAAAGTACTGGAAATAGTACTGGAGGCCCACGTCAAGCCTGGTGGAGTTATATTCAGTGGTGAGGCCGTCATCATACAAGTGGGCTGTTCCTGCCGATACGATGGCGATACCGGATCAGGCTGAGTATGAGTCGACGTGGAAGTTGTCGGGATAATAGCCTGGCGGTGTACTGCCTCAGGCGTCAGCAGAATAAGTCCTTTCGCTACCGGATAATCAGAAATTGATTTTGGCTCCAGCGGAAAATGCCCGGCCGCTGATGCCTTCTGATTGAAGGCGCTGCCGATATTGTACTTGGGTATTGAACAATGCGTTTTTCGTAAGCTCGAATCCAACCCCGTTTTTCAGCTGCAGATTATCTTCTCCCTTCCGGACTCTTCTGCTTTATCGCCACCAACGACGGTTCGCGGTACTTTGTGGGGGGCTATTTTTTGTTCGCTGTACTTACAGAATTCACTTTGCAATTCTCTTTTTCTTGATTTCTAGTATTAACTGCCTTATGTCTGCCTTATGTCTGCCTTATTTTGTAATTGGATTGTACTGAAACTGTTTCTGTGGCGTGCGCTTAAAGGCCTTTATTTTATTGGTCGGATCCCCGGTGGGTGCACTTATTGTGGTGTTATCAGGGTATTGAGAAATATTGCGTTTACATTGTGATCACATTATGTGCATCGGTGAATAAAAAGATGCTATTAAGACCTTTTTTTGTGATTCCATTTATGAATAACCCGTCAGATAATACTTAGTATGTGTGGCAGACCTGCCTGCATTATGAATTAATATTTTTGTCGGGCGACAGTCTGTCTTTCATTCAGAATTTATTCTGTGAAGTGAAGAACAGGAACGTTGCGCTATTGTTGCTAGTCGAGGGAAGGCTATCGTGTCTGTAATGGTTATTAGTGATAGTATTTATTTTCTACAGGGAAGCAGCAACTATCCTTTGGGCGGTAACGTAACATGTTTACTGGCAGCCGACATGGTGGGTATTCCGGATTACTTTGATTATCTTATTAGCTCAAAAAAAACTAAAGTTCTTGTAATCAGCGTGGCTGATTACAGTATGCTGCTGACAATTATTAGCTATGCTGCCCATCATAAAACACTCCGTATAATTATCGAAATTGCCTCGATTGTAGCTGTTCCGGTTATTAATGTTTGTGGCATCCTGATCGTCCATCGAAAATTATCCAGAGAAATACTAATTGAACTCGTCCTTTACGGGAAGCTCACACGGCAGTATCCGTTTCAGGTTAATTTCGATCGGTTAGCCGGGCGCTCGCACTATAATACCTTCCGGACATTGCTTTTTGATGTTTCTGGCAGGTTTAGTATGCCGGAAAAAACGATCAGCAGACATAAATGCTTGTTGGCCCGGGAAATGTTCCTGGAGGGCATTAACAGCGCCGTTCAGCTACGGCTGATGCGCCTGTACATGCTTATTTATTCTATACGGGAAGAGGGAAGAGAGTCCCGGATGACCATGGCAATCGGCACGCTGCCTGACTATCTCGCAATTGTAGATCGTTAAAGCGATTTACTCAGAGACAATGTTGAAGAAGCGGGCAACCTTTCATAAAAGGTACAGTATACCTCTGGTATGACGATAAAGAGTCCTGCCAGGTTAACGATAGTTGCCCTGTACGCAGTGTTCAGAAATCAGTAACCCGCCGGAGTTATGGACCAGGGATATAGCATAAATATAACTCGTGGAATGTTACTTTAATGGCGCCATTGGTCGTAAACATTTAGCTAGAGGGTGATACTAGTAATACTTTTTATTCCTGTTCCACAATAAGAGCGGTGAAATCATCTAATACATGCTATTGGTGTGTGTTAGATGATTTTTCAATCCACGATCTGCCGATAAATTGTGCTGATGATTCTATGAATTTTCAAGCCAGCCTCCATTTGTAATACAACATACCATTCATATTTAAATAAAATGCGATGAAGCATCCTTAGGGACTTATCAATGCACTGCTGCCCCGCACTGTATGATATCCTGACTTTTCGTGTTAAAGGTTAGTGATTTTTTTACGTGACGCAATGTTTTTATTCCTTGCTGGTGTGCATATTTTAATATGTAGCTCATCATTGTGAGGTGTTGGCTACAAAACTCCTTTCTCAAAAAATCTTACGCAATACGATGCGTAGTATCTCCAAAGTCTGTCAGACACAAACTTCCGAAATCCTTAGATATACATCGTGCTGGTTATATGAAAATCCGAAGTATTGAGGAGTGAACCACTTTCAGTACTATCCTTAGCGAAGATTTCAACACGGCTGAGGTTGAACCAGAAAGGAACCAGGAGCTATATTTTAGTTTTTTTTGACTACAATCTACTCTATATGCCCTTATTTTTAATTTTTTCAGTCTTAACTGTCTTATCCAAAACTTATTCTGTGAATATTTTGTTACGACCGTGCTTTTTCTTTGGTGTGATTGATTTTGTATTTTAATAATTATTTCAATGTGTTAGCTATCTTTTTTCGTTGTGGATATGTATGCGAAACACTAATTTTACATTGTGTGGTTTTGCTTAGGCCGTAAGTGAGAAAAGATATTCTTAAGGTTGTTTTTCGCTATTTATTTTTTTTGTGCAGTGCCGGATAATTTTCGACATACAGCAGGCACGTTCGTATCAAAAAAATAATATTTGTCTTTGGGATGTTATTTCTTGTGAGGGTATGCACTGTTTTGGTTGACAGATGATTAATCAGCGCTTTTTGCTGTGCTCCCATGAGTTATCAATGGAAATATATTCCTGTATGTAATGGTGTGATTATTCATCATCCGGTGACGAGACCTGCTTTTGGAATACGGAAATGACCCGTTACCAGGATTGATTTAATTACATCTGCCGGTAGATAAAACCTGAGAACTTTGTCATCAGTGTAACAGACCATGCCTGTTATTGACTAATGTCTGCCACGCTAACCTGCATAAAGCATTCAGCATTTTTATAGAGGTGCTGTCTGCTGCGTCTGTTTGTGCCGACCCACTCGATGGGGGAAGTGATGGCAGAATGCTTTATTAAATAAATGAAATTTCGTCAGGTGATATGAGCCTGATAAACAGAATCAGAGGTGTTAAGTGAAAGTAATAAATAAATCTGCAATGTCAGCGGCCAGCTTATTGTTGAGTACGTTGTGTCTCTTCCCTCTGTATTCCCACGCAACGGGAATGGTGCCAGAAACGTCGGTGGTTATTGTTGAGGGCGGGGATGGCGAAGCGACCATGAATGTCACCAACACGGATAATTATCCAATGCTGCTGACCACCACCATTCAGGATATTGCTCAGGATAAAGAGAAGTTGTTGCTGGTTTCGCCTCCGGCCATTCGTGTGGACGGCGGCAAAACACAGAAGGTGCGCTTTATGCTGATAAGTAAAGCGCCGCTTAAAACGGAGCGCCTACGCCGCGTCATTTTCAACGGTATTCCGCCCCAGAATAAGGGCAAAAATGAGGTGCGCATGAGCGTCAGTCAGAATTTACCGGTGCTGATTCGTCCGGCAGGCCTGGCCCGCGATGAGGCTCCCTGGAAACGCCTGAGCTGGAAGGTCGCTGGCAACAAGCTGCTGGTCAGCAACGATTCCCCTTACGTGGTACGCCTGGCGCAGGGCGTGAAAACGCTGCCGGGGAATGTAGCCCTGAGCCTGCCTCAAAGTTACATCCTGCCAGGACAGCATCTTTCTTTACAGGCTCCGGAAGGAAAAGCGCTGTCCGGTACGAAGCAGGTGCGTATTTCGCCAGCGACCACATGGGGATATTCGGTAAATACCTTCGATGCACCGATCGCGCAGTAACCTGCATGACGGTCAGTAAGGTGTCTGCCTGAGAAGGAAGCCTGGTCTGCGGGTCCGGCTTCCGGTATGGAAAGCACCGGCCTGGAGCCGGTTTACAGTCATAAAAAGGAAAGCAGAATGAAAACAACAACTATTAGTAAAGCCTTACTGGCCACGCTCCTGGCCGCCGTAGCAGGCCAGGCCATGGCCGAAGGCGACAGCGTTGATGTTAAGGTCCGTGGACAGTTCGTTCCGGCGGCCTGCACCACAACCGTCAGCGGCGGTGGAACCGTGGACTACGGCACCATCAAAGCGGAAACCATTGCGAAGGACGATTTCACCATGCTGGCAGTGAAAAACCTGAACCTGAGCATTGCCTGCGAGGCGCCGATGAAGATTGCGCTCCACACCACGGATATGCGCGCGGATAGTACCGTAGCGCTGACGGGTAAGAGCTGGAATGTTAAGGCCCAGAGCGGGGAGTATAAGGCAAGTAGCTCAGTGCTTGGGCTGGGCAAAGCTGGCGATAAAAATATTGGTTCGTGGGCAATGTGGATGGAGCCAGACTCCATTAAGGCCGACGGTAACGCTGTGGACGTTATTGCTGTGAATGGTTTCCCGGCAGCAACGGACAGTGCCTGGGTTAAACCTACATCAGGTACTACCTGGCTGGCGCAGACTGGGGATTCATATAAGTCATGGGCAGCTACCGGCACCACTACTCCGATTGCGCTGACCACTCTGAACGGCACCCTGTCCGTGCAGGCGGGTATCAATAAAGGTTCAGAGCTTGATCTGACCAAAACCGTAACCCTCGATGGCATGGCCACCATCCAGGTGTTCTACCTCTGATTATTTGTTTCTGAAAATACAAGTTGGAATACCGATAATGAATAAATTAACCAAACTGGCGGCCGCTACGCTGCTGGCTGCCGTTGCCGGTCAGGCAATGGCGGTTGACGACAACGTTGACGTTAAGGTTACGGGGCAGATCGTGCCTCCGGCATGCATACCGGCAGTCAATGGTGGGGCAGTATTTGACTATGGGGCGATTAAGGCGGGTTCATTAAAGAGCGACAGTTTTAACGTTCTGGCGAAAAAGGGTCTGAGCTTCAGCCTCACCTGTAGTTCTCCGATGAAGGTGGCCTTTATCTCAGCGGACGGTCGTGCGGGAACGGTTGTTTCCGGCGGCGGCTCTATGGGAATTAATGGCAGCAGTACATCCAAATTCTATGGGCTCGGGCAGGTAGACGGAAAAAACATCGGCAACTATGCCATGGGGATCAGGGACACCGATTTAACGATCGACGGCGAAAAGGGCTTTGAAGGTATTCAGTCGCAGGATAACGGAGCAACCTGGAAAACTGGTGATTACAGAGGTATCTGGATGGATCAGCAATATATTTCAAGCGTTGCAAAATCCGGAACCACGGAACCAGTAGCCTTTACGACATTGACCGGCACTATTCTTACCCAGCCCGTGATCAATAAGGCTTCTGAGCTTGATTTGACCAAAGTTATCAATCTGGATGGACTGGTCTCTATTCAGGTCTTGTACCTATAAACAGGATCGGTTTAATAAATCAGATTCAGGACAGTTTCGCCTGCCTGAATATAGTGGGCAGGCTGAAATAGGGATAAAACAATGAAAGCAATTACGCGTAAAACGCTGTTAGCCGCTTTTCTGAGTGTCGTGGCGTGTCAGGTGATGGCCGTTGACGATAACGTTGATGTTAAAGTCACCGGGCAAATTGTACCGCCAGCCTGTATTCCGGCGATGAGCGGTGGGGCCGTATTTGATTACGGTGCCATTAAAGCAGCCTCTCTGAAAAGCGATGATTTTAATCTGTTAGCAGAAAAAACACTTAATTTTTCGGTATCCTGCGACTCGCCAACAAAAATAGCCTTTAAGGTAACGGATGCACGCAAGGGAACGGCCGTGCTGCCGGTGGGTAAAAACATGCAGCGTCGCGATATCACTGCTGATACGGCTTTATCCGGGCTGGGAACAGAGGATGGCAAAAATATCGGTGCCTATTCCCTGAATATTGCAAAAATGACGGTGGATAAAGGCGACGGTTCTACGGAGACCGCCCTCGACAGCCTCGACAGCATCCGTTCAGAGGACAACGGGCAGACCTGGACAAAGCTCTCAACGGGAACAAATACCCGCGTTTACCTTGATGACGACGGACGTTTGTTCGCACTGGCGGAAAAAGGGCAGCTTGAGCCACTGTCGGTTAAAGTTATGAATGCAACAATGTGGGCGATGGTCGCGATCAATAAAGGGTCAGCGCTTAATCTGACAAAGATAAATAATCTGGATGGTCAGATAAATATTCAGGTTATTTATCTCTAAAGCAACGCGTCTTCTTATATTTTAGAGTGTGTTGGTTTGTATTCTGCTTATTTTTATAAGCAGACTGAAAATGTGAATTAAATTGTAAAGGAAAACACTATGAAAGCAGTAATGCGTAAAACTCTTCTGGCTGCCGTGCTTGCTGCAACTGCAGGACAGGCTATGGCCGCAGGCGACAGCATTGATGTGAAAGTTATCGGTCAGATTGTCCCGGCTGCCTGCACGGCGAACGTTACCGGTGGCGCAACTGTTGATTACGGCACCATGAAATCCAGCACCCTGGCAACGGATGATTT
Source organism: Scandinavium sp. (assembly GCF_032012665.1). Taxonomy (NCBI): domain Bacteria; kingdom Pseudomonadati; phylum Pseudomonadota; class Gammaproteobacteria; order Enterobacterales; family Enterobacteriaceae; genus Scandinavium; species Scandinavium sp. The sequence continues at coordinate 28,081 of NZ_DALZVG010000028.1, read as the reverse complement.
CACCATGCTGGACGTGAAGACGCTTGAGCTGAGCATCGCCTGTGAAGCGCCGGTGAAGATTGCCCTGAAAACTCAGGATATGCGCTCTGACAGCGTCGTGGCGCTGACCGGTAAAAACTGGGGTATGAAGGCCAGCACCGTGGCGGCCAACGGAAAAGAGTTGGGCCTGGGCAGTGCTGATGGCAAGAACATTGGTGCATGGGCAATGTGGATGGAGCCAGCGTCTGTTAAGGCGGACGGTAATGCGGTTGATGCGCTGGATACGACGGGTACCCCTAATGCCAGCTCCACCTGGACCAAAGCCGCGGGCGGCGCAGCCTGGCTGGCAACTACTGGTGCCTATAAGTCCTGGGGCGCAACCGGCACTGTCACACCAGTTGCTCTGACTACCCTGACCGGCACTCTGTCCGTACAGGCGGGTATCAACAAGGCATCTGAGCTGGATCTGACCAAACCGGTCACGCTGGATGGCCTGGCTACCCTGCAGGTTTACTACCTCTGATGACCAATGCGGGCCGGGTTTCCGGCCCATTTATAAGACCGGGAGATAATGGAATGAACCGTTCAGTAAAATTAATCGCTGTTGCGGCGCTGGTGCTGGCAGCAGGCCAGGCGATGGCCGTCGACGATAATGTGGATGTGAAGGTTACCGGGCAGATTGTGCCGCCAGCCTGTGTACCGGCTATCAGCGGAGGCGCGGTGTTTGATTATGGTAGTATTAAAGCCGCCAGCCTTGCGCAAGACGATTATACGGTATTGAGTGGAAAGTCTTTGAGCTTTACGGTTAAATGTGATGCTCCTATGAAAATCGCATTTAAAACTACGGATATCAGGAAGGACTCAGGTTTTCTTGGCCCTGCAGGAATAAAATTACTTGGTGCTGATAGTAAGGATAAGCAATTAAGTGGGTTAGGTATGATTAATGGTATTAGCATCGGGGGATACGTTCTCGGACTAGCTGGTACCAGTTATCTCGCTGATGGTTCTTCCGTTTCTGCTATCTATTCTACTGATAATGGGTCCACTTGGAAAGTGGGGGGCGGATGGTTATTAGATGATAATAAGCTGAACTCAGTTGCTTCTTCGGATGATATGACCGCTCCGATCCCTTTAACCACATTAAGTGCATACATTTCTGCTCAGGCTATTCTGAATAAAGGCTCAGAGCTTGATCTTACTAAAGTTATTAATTTAGATGGTATGTCAACCATTCAAGTCATCTACCTTTGATTAATCATTAAAATAATTACAGGTGCCCTTGCCGGGGCGCCTTTTATGGACTGTTTTATTTTTTTCCGGAGTACCCGTGTCAGACGCACGTCCCGTTATTTCATTCAGGTTATTTTCTGGCGCTGCTTTTTATTATAAACCGTCGGCTCTGGCATTATTTGTCCGCACAACGCTGACTGTTTTTCCTGCTCTGCTGGCAATGTCTGCGGCCCATGCCGACGATATTATTTTTGATACCGGAGCGCTGAAAACTCAGGGGCTGGATACCTCCCTTGCCACACAATTTCAGCGTGGTGATGCGTTTCCGCCGGGCGTTAACCGGGTTTCACTGAAGGTGAACGGTGCCGATCGGGGGCGTCATCCGGCATATTTTGATAAAGCTGGGCGCTTTTGCCCGGATGCGACGCTCCTGCGCAATGCCGGGTTGAAGGTACCGGCTGGCGTACCGGAAAGACAGGGGGAAGAAGGGGAGATGAAGGAAACCTGCCCTGACCTGACAGCCGTCTGGCCACAGTTTACGGTGGAAGCCGATCCGGGCGAGGGTACATTGGCCTTGATTGTGCCCCAGGATGCGCTGGACCCGGATGCGGATCGGGCGCAGTGGCAGCACAATGGCGCGGCCGCGCTGCTGAACTACAGCGCCCAGTATATGGGGAGCCAGGCGAGTGCCACCCGTATGAACTACTGGCAGGTGCAGACTGAAGCCGGGTTCAATGCCGGAGACTGGGTGGTGCGCAGCAATCAGAGCCTGTACCGCTTTGACGATACGATGGAAACGGATTACCAGAACGCATATGCCCAGCGCACCTTTGCACGTCTGAAGAGCACGCTTCAGGTTGGGCAGGTTCCGCTCTCCGGCGGCCTGTTCGGTATCGGGCAGGTGATCGGCTTCCAGATGACGCCTGAGCAGGCGCTGTATGCGGGTCGTGGAGCGGCCGTTGTAACAGGAATCGCCGACGGCCCGTCAGTCGTGGAAGTGCGCCAGCTTGGGATTCCGGTTTATCACACTACCGTCCCGGCCGGGCCGTTCAGCCTGAGCGGATTTTCTCTGCTGAATACCCGAACCGACCTGACGGTAACGGTGAGCGGCACGGATGGTAGCCAGCGCAGCTTTATCGTTCCTGCCTCCGCTTATGCCCGCGATGGGGCCACCATCACGCCCGGCGTGTCATGGGGAATGGGGCGTTATGACCAGAAGGGGGCGGATAAAAAGCCCCTTGTGGCCATGGCCTCAAAAGGCTTTCAGCTGACGGAGAGAACGGCCCTTCAGGCTGGCGTTGTGTGGTCTGATGATTATCAGGCGGTGAGTTCGGCGCTGAACAGTACTTTCCTGTGGCGCACGGGCTTAACCCTGCAAAATACGCTGGCCCGCGCCTCTTCTTCCGATAAAAAAGGATCGCTGACCTCCCTGTCTCTCAGCCAGCCGCTGGGGGAGATGTTTTCCCTCAATCTTAGCGGTACGCACCAGGACGAGGGCTACCGTGAGTTCAGCGAGTCCCTGAGTCGGGAGCAGGAAAATGCTTCCCGCAATAAAAACCAGTACGGGGGTGGGATAACCTGGTCACAGGAGTGGCTGGGTAGCTTGAGCCTTTCTGCGGGGCGTAGTACCCAGACGCGTGGAGATGCAACAACCTGGACCCAACTCGGCTGGGGCCGGCAGTTTGGCCGCGCTACGCTGAATGTCAATGCTTCACGTAATCAGAGCGGAGGTGGCTATGGGCGCGATGACCGGCTTTACATCTCACTACAGTTCCCTCTGGGAGAACAAACAACGCTTAATACTACGGCGAGCCACAGCCGGGATGGCTGGCGTTATGGTAGCCGGATTGACCAGCGTCTCAGCCAGGATCGTAACTGGAGCCTTTCCGTGGACAGGGATGAAGGCCGCAGGCAGAACTCCGCCACAGGCACTTTTAGCGCCGTTAGCCGCTGGAGCGATCTGACCGGCAGCTTGTCCGCAGACTCTGACCATTCGCGTAGCCTGAGCCTTCAGGCCACCGGCAGTGCGGTGGCTCATCGGCACGGCATTACCCTGGCCCCGTACCAGGTACAGGACACGTTTGGCATTGCGAAAGTGGGCAAAAAGGCTGGCGTAAGGCTGGAAACGCCAGCTGGTCCGGTGTGGACGGACAGCAATGGTTATGCGGTGCTCCCTTCCCTGACCAGTTGGACCCGCTCCGACGTAGAGGTAGATACGCGTAGCCTGGGAAGGAGGGCCGATGTGCTGAACGGTACGCAGGACGTTTCTCCGGCGCGCGGCTCGGTCAGCCAGGTGCGCTTCGACACCGTCTCCACCCGGCGAGTGCTGGTCAGCGTGCGGAACGCGGCGGGCGGTCGCTTGTCACCGGGAGCCGCCGTTTATGATGACCAGGACAACTTCGTCACCGTGGTGGATGACGACGGTAATATTTTCCTGCCGGATACAAAGCCCGGCAGTGTGTTCAGCGTGGATCTGAAGGGGCAGGAGTGCCGCATCATCATGGACAATTTGCCGGAAGATCCTGATGAAAGTGCGGGCCTTTACGAAAACGCAAGCGGCGTATGCCGATAATGAGAGAGATACCAGTGAACAACAGTGACAGCCAGTTTCGCCAGATCCTGAACGTGATTTGTGGCCCTCGCAGGCCCGCCCGTCCGACCGCATTTTTTCTGCAGGTTGCATCGGTCATCTTGTTGATGGCTCTGGTCTGTGCCGGGAAGAGCCACGCCGCAGTCAACCCTCAGCCGCAAATGCAGTTAATCCTTCCTGAATGCCGGGTGACGGCGGGATCCGGCGTGGTGGATTTTGGCAGCCGCAGCCGAGGACAGCTCCAGAATGCTCCCGGTGGAATGACGCCGGGTACCCGCACTCTCCAGCTGAGCGCCATCTGCACCCTGCCGCGGAATATGAAGATCCGCCTTGACGGAATAGCAAGAGGAAGCGCCTTCAGCTGGGGGGGCGCAGACAGCGTCCTGCGCATTCGCGCTCTCAGGGCACAGATTGACGGGGAGAGCGTACAGCTTCAGAAGCTGAACGGTGCCGGAAATCCGGAGGGGCAGCCGGAAGCGTCGCTGTCCCTGACGCCCGGCGACGGCCTGATGGCCGTCCGGAATGGGCAGCCGGTTCACGGCAAACAGCTGAACGTGACCCTCGAGGTGGTACCGGTGTTGGGCGAGCAGGACAGCCGTCCGCTACAGCGGGCATACCCGGAAGCCTCGCTTGGCATCACCCTGGTGCCCTGAGCAAAGAAGAAAGTGCCCCGTAGCGGCAGGTCAGGCCGCTGCGGTCGGCTTCGTGAATTATGGCGCGGCCCGGCCATGCTGAGGTGCGCTAAATGTCAGTGCTCTGTTACTCATAGGATGAGATCATGTCTGAAACATTTTCCGGCGAGCGCCAACGCTTGTCCCTTTCCTGCCTCAGCACCGCCATCATACTGGCCCTGAGCACCTTCAGCTGCGGTGTTCGTGCCGCGCCAGCTGTGAATGCCGGCAGCGGCGAAAACAAGATCATTACCGGTGATATTACCGCAACGGCGATGGGCGATTCGGCTCTGAACGCCCATGACGGCGGTGTGATTACCGGCGGGGACGTCATTCTTTCCAGCCGATTCAACGCGCTTATTCGCGCTTCAGGAAACAGCTGTATCGAGCTTAACGGCGTGACCCTGGGCCCTTCGTTTGGTGCTCAGGCGTACATTGAGGACGGTGCGCAGGTGGCGCTGTCGGACGTTACCTTTACCGGAGGGGATGTGCTGTACGTTGCCGGGGCAGGAAGCCAGCTTCTGCTGAAAAATGCTCTGTCATCGCCCTCCCGGGCGGCGTTTGATATCAGCGACGGTGGCCGCCTGGCGCTGGATAACTTCACGCTTGAAGGCGAGCCCTCCGGCAGCGGTGCGGCGATGATCCGCGCCGCAGGCGGTTCCACCGTTTCCATTACCAGTGGCAGCAGCCTGCTGTCCCACGATAACGCCGTGCTTAAGCTGAGTGAGGGGGCCACGGCCATCCTGCGGGACAGCTCACTGTCCACCTCTCCGCTGAATCCTGAAAATATCGGCTACTATCCGGTTGTTCAGCTGAACCCGGGAACCGCCCTTGATGCGGATAACGTACAGCTGGCGTTTGACGTGGAGGGGAGCGCCTTTTCGCTGGACGAGGGCGCGACTGCTGATATTCGCAACAGTCGCATCGTGGGCACGAAGATTAGCGGGGCAGGGGCTGCGGTCGATGTTTTTGGCCGAGAGAGCCGGGCCGACCTCACTGATACCAGCATCTCCGTTGCAGGGGATATGTCCGCCACCCCTGGGCAGTTTATGGGCATTTATGTTGGGCAGGGTGCCGCGCTGGACATGCAGGGAGGAAGTATTACAACAGACGGAAAAGGAACGACGGGGCTTCAGGGCGATTATGCGCAGGTACATCTTCGTGACGTGAATATCGTCACGCAGCAGGATGAATCGGCGGGGGTTATCCTGTATGGCGCGTCAGGGGATATCACCGGGGGCACGATTACGACGAAAGGGGGTAATGCACCGGCGCTATCCCTGCGGGACAATGGTGCGCTTATTGTCAAGGATACGACGATTATGGCGTCGTCTTCTGATGCGCTTCTGCTTGTCGGAGGAGCCAGTCATTCGCTGGATTTGACGCTTGATAATGCGCAAATCCTCTCCGGCGACAGCGGTACATCGCTGGTCATGCAGGATCCCACCAAGCGGCAGCCTGGCGGGGCAGTTATCAGTACTAATCTGCGCAATGGCACGATGATGTCAGGAGATGTTAGCGTGACGGGAAACGATTCCCGTTCGGCATTCAGCCTGGCGCTGGATAATGCCACGCTGAATGGCGCAGTCAATGCCTCAGGCGGAACGACCTCGCTGACTACGACAAATCATGGGATATGGAACGTCACGGGCAATTCCGTACTGGATACGCTGCACAATGGTGGCACCGTTGCATTCGCAGGAGATACTCCAGGGACCCGGCTTCATGTTCGTGGGGATTATGCTGGCGACAATGGGCTAATTGCCTTTCGTACGGTGCTTGGTGATGACGATGCCCTAACGGATCGTATGCTGGTAGACGGTAATACCTCGGGAAAAAGCAGCGTGCTGGTCACAAATGCGGGTGGCAGCGGGGCAAAAACGCTGGAAGGAATTGAACTCATCCATGTGCAGGGCGACTCTACCGGCGAGTTTATGCAGAAGGGACGAATTGTGGCAGGTGCCTGGGATTATCGTCTGGCCAGAGGAGAAGGTGCCTATGCTGCTAACTGGTATTTGACCAGCAAGGACGTTACGCCAACGCCTCCCCCGGATGATGGTGGAAAAAATACGGATAAACCGCTGGACCCTCGCGATTCGTCGACAGCTCGTCCTGAAGCGGGCGCCTACGCGGCAAACCTGGCGGCAGCGAATACGCTGTTCCTTAACAGACTTCATGATCGCCTGGGAGAAACACACTATGTGGATGCGCTCACCGGCGAGGACCGGGTAACCAGCCTGTGGATGCGAAATGTAGGGGGGCACAGCCGCAGCAAAGACAACAGTGAGCAGCTTAGTACCCAGGCTAACCGCTATGTTCTTCAGTTGGGGGGAGACGTTGCACAATGGACTGCAGGCAACGAGAGCCGTTTTCATCTGGGTGTAATGGGTGGGTATGCGAACCAGCATAGCCGTACCCGCAACCAGCGTAATGATTACCATGCTGATGGACGAATTAACGGATACAGCGTAGGGGGGTATGGCACCTGGCTTGAGGATGGCAAGGATAACACAGGGGGATATATTGATATCTGGATGCTTTACAACTGGTTCAATAACAGTGTGAAGGGGGAGTCCTTATCCTCAGAAGATTATAAATCGAAAGGCGTGACCACTTCCGTTGAAGCGGGTTATACCTGGAAAGCCGGTGAAAGAACGCCCCGCGAAAGCTGGTATATTCAGCCGGTGGCGCAGCTGACATGGATGAATGTCAGGGCCAATGAGCACCACGAGGCCAACGGTACGCGTGTTCAGGGAGAAGGCACCGGAAACGTTCAGTCGCGCCTGGGTCTCCGTACCTTTATAAAAGGGCATAGCCGACTGGATGAAAATAAGAATAGAACCTTCGAGCCGTTTATCGAGGCAAACTGGTTACATAATACAAAATCATTCGGGGCTAGCCTGAATGGTGTGCGCATCGATCGGGCAGGCAATCGTAACGTCGCAGAGTTGAAAGCGGGGGTAGAAAGCCAGCTAAACCGCAGCCTTTCCCTTTGGGGAAACATTGGGCAGCAAATAGGTGATAGCGGCTACAGCGATACTCTCGGTATGCTGGGCGTGAAGGCGGCTTTTTAACAACGGTGACATAACCCGTTTTGAGTAGTCTGGTAAAACAGGCTATTGCCTCTATGGCTCCGGTAGCGCTATAGAGGTAATAGCCAAATCGTCAGTACTTTCCAGAAAATGAAAGAGAAATTGCTGATTCGTACATTAATATCACTAAGCATTGCCTGGCTTTTTATAATGCTTAATTGCTTTTTAAATGGTCTGTTTAAATTCTTCCTTCGCATTATTTAACGCCATATTAAATTTAGGATTGCTATGTAAGGAAGCAACCACTGCTGCACCCATTAGGCGACCGTTATCCACATCACTTTGCCAATGGGCCCCACAGATAACTCGACTCTGACCAAAATCATAACCGCGCTTCAGAATATCCGTTTCTCGACCGGGATTTATTTCAGCTAATATTAATGCTGCTGCCCATCCAAATGAGGCGTGCCCGGAGGGATATGAACCCGTTTTTGCCATTTTTTCATCGTCTTGAGGCGTGCAGGTATGATTCTTAAATAAAACAAAAGGCCTGACTTGCATATAATGATCTTTAGAACCTCGCATTGCGAAGTCGTGGCTATCCTTCAGAACACCTTGCAGTAATGCATACAACTTTGGCGTGTTTGACGGTGAAATCTCTTCGCCGAAGGCTGCGGAAAATATTTGCGTGATGTTTTTGTAATCGGCATCATCTGCCGGACCAATAAATCAGAATAAAGTGAATAAAATCTCTGTTTTTAACCTGGGTTAGCCAGAAGAGGCATTAAGAAATCCCTTTCTCATGCGGAATACATTACGAAGTTTCCCTAATGGGAGCAATGGTTTTAGTCAATAATAAGGGCTGTCGTGGATGGGATTTTTCTCGAAATTAATTCTGAAATTAAAACTTCCTGTTCGGGGAAAAAGGGGGCGTTTTTTGTGCAGAAAGTGCGCCATGATGAATGATGGATGATTCAGGCCGAAGTTATAACGCATTGATAAAAATGGTTTTATTTTCTTATCATGCCCTCAGAAGATGTAGGGAATATTAGCCTGGATTGAGCTTGCATGGCAAAGGAGTCTATGCAAGGTCTGTATTAATAGCGACCCAGGTGTTCTACATTTTGTTGAGAAAACTCCTATAATTTTATAAGCTTTTTTTAATTCAGAGGGCTAATCTATATGTCTGACACTTCGGTTAAAAATTCTGATAATGCTAAACCTTTAGGATATCGCATCGCTGGGAGCGTTGACTTTATTCTCGAAGAGGGAAAATTACGTCATGTTTTATCAGGAAAAGAATCCCTTCTGTACATCCCTGCTGCTCAATGTCTGGAGAAGCTGCTGAGCGAGCACGGAAGCGTGGTTAGCTATGAAGAGTTGATTCAGGCTGGCTGGCCAGAAAGGGCTGACAAAATCTCCCTGAACACCTTTTACCAGATGGTATCAAACCTCCGTCGGCAGATCGGTGCTGTGTTACCTGAAGAGGATATTGTTACTACAGTAAAACGCAGTGGGTTACAAGTTACAGTTCCTGTAACTGTAATTCAAAATACTTTTTTAAAAGATGAGGGTAAATCTCTGTCTCAGCCAGCTGACATCAGCCACCCTAATATTGCTTTAAATCCAGCAGGTGAAAAAAGATCCGTTAAGCTGAGACTGATAAGTTCCTTTTTGATGCTAACATGTTTCGCTGGGAGCATTTTATATGTTTATCTACAGAGTAAATCACCGTTCCCCCGTTTTTTTGATAATTATACTTTTTATCAGAAATTATCTTCCGGATGTTCGATGTATACAAATAATGACGATGCAGCGAAAATCTCCAACCGGTTCTCACCAACGGTATTTGATTGTAAGGGGTTTTCTGTGGCGTACATTAGCCAATGGCCGATGAGGACTCGTTCGTCGGCCATTTTGTGCCACCCTACCGGAAGATCAAAAGTTTATGGTCTTGAATGCAAAAGCTATTATTATGCGAGTAATGCACAATGATAAAATTTCGTAAAATAAGTATCCTGAAATTTAATTTGATAATGTTGTCTTTTTCCCTGGCGATTTTTGCCTATGGATGGCAGCTTAAGCAATTCAACCAGAAAATGAATTGCACCATAAATATGGTTATATCAAACCATGACCTGACCATGCCATTTATCGGTCGGCTGTTTTATTCAAATGGTCGAGGGTATCTTTCCTTTGATGGGCCGGTCTACGCAGATCATCAGTATGAAGGTATACTTAGCCGCATCATATACTTTTCGGGGGAATATAAAGGGGATATGTTGAGTATTAAAGGGGAAAAGATGCTCGTTCCTGAGAAAAATAGTTTTCCTCAATTAAATGCTGAAAGAATTCTGCCTAATTTTTTTGTACGGCCTAATTCGACAATTTCATTTTACTTACGACAGGAGAAAGGCGGGGTGTTTTTCCTGAAAGAAAATGTGCCCATTTTTTACTGTAAAGATTTAGTGAAATGACTATATTTACTCCCCTTATATCTACATCTACACCCAACTTTTGGGATTGGCAGTTTGCCAGCTATAGGTATATGCTCTTATAGCACTGTTTTTTTTAGTGAATCAGGAGGAACATCAGTTGTTATTATTTACCCATTAGTATTCTATTATTCTTCGCAGTAAGGTTAATATTTGAACTGTATAGGTGGAAATGTTGAATATTTGTGCTATCTAGGTATTTAGAATACTCAATAATATTTAACACAGGCCTGTTCTGTTTGATAAAACCTCTCGCCACTGTGTGGCGTTTCAGTCCGTTGAACCAGAACTGCTCAGTGAAAATTTGGACAGTTGATGATCAATGCTGCATGTGATCATATGCCGAAAATGGATGGCTAAATATTCCATTATCTGAACGTTACACTGAGCGGTTCTGTCTGGTGCAGATAGACTTGCCGATGGCTGAAACCTCATTATCTAGTACTAAGCACTGACTATGGCACCGTTTGAAAATGACCATTTAAATTCGAATATTATCGAAAAGCATTTAACTTGTACTGATCCGCCTTTATAAATTAATCGGGTTGGCTGCATCAGCAACGAGGTAGGTTTGATCAATAACAGTTGGATGAGTGAGGGGAGTGCAACTCAAAACTGATAAACCCGCGTTTCCCAGTGATGAAGCCGGTAAGGCTCGTCAATCTGTGCAGCGTTCCCCAGCACGCACTTCGCACCTTCAAGGCTGAGCTCGCTCTGCGGCCACTGTGCAGATTTGGACGACAAATTACACAGCACCAGAAACGTCTCGTTGCCCAGCTCACGGGTATAAGCATAGATCTGCGGGTGATCCGCCAGCGCCAGCCGATAGCGGCCATAGATTAGCGTGCGCTCTTTTTTACGCAGGGCGATCAGGGCCCGATAAAAATTGAGCACCGAATCGGGATCCTGCTGCTGAGCGGCAACGTTAATGATGACGTGGTTGGCATTGACCTGAAACCAGGGCTTAACCTCACTGAAACCGGCATTGGTCGAGTGATCCCACTGCATTGGCGTGCGGGAGTTGTCGCGCCCGGTGTGGGTGAGGAAGGCAATGATTTCCTCTTCGCTTTTGCCCTGCGTTGCCATATCCCGCCACATATTTTTCGCTGAGACATCATCGAAGTCGGCCAGGCCATTAAAGTGGGTGTTGGTCATGCCGATTTCCTGGCCCTGATAGATAAACGGCGTGCCCTGCATCAGAAAATAAAGCACCGCGAGACAAGTCGCACTTTCCCGCCAGTAGTGCTGGGTATCGCCCCAGCGTGAGGTGATGCGGGTTAAATCGTGGTTTTCGACGTACAGCGCATTCCAGCCTTTGCCCTCCAGCGCCTCCTGCCAGGCGGTGAAGATTTTTTTCAGCTGAGCGGGAGAGGGGCGGATCCCGGCTTCGGTTTCCCACAGCCGTACGTGCTCGAACTGGAACACCATATTCAGACGATTGCGATGCTCGCCGACCCACTCCTCGGCGTGAGCGGAATCCAGGCCGTTTACCTCGCCAACGGTGACGATGTCGTAGTGCTGAAAGACGTTGCGGCTCATGTCGTCGACGTAGTCCAGCAGCCCGTCGTAGTTGAGGTGGCTTTTCATTGACGGCACATAGCGCAGATTATCAGGGTTGGGCACATCGGCAAGCGTCGGCTCTTTTTTCATATGGCAGATGGCGTCGATGCGAAAGCCGTCGATGCCTTTGTCCAGCCACCAGCGCATCATCTCGTAAACCGCGCTGCGTACTTCCTGATTCTCCCAGTTCAGATCCGGCTGACGACGGGTAAACAGGTGCAGGTAATACTGTTCAGTGTGCGGATCAAACTCCCACGCTGAGCCTTTGAAAATGCCTTCCCAGTTGTTCGGCTCCGCGCCATTTTTCCCGTCGCGCCAGGTGTACCAGTCGCGTTTCGGATTGTCTCTTGAAGAGCGGGATTCCAGGAACCATGGATGCTCGTCGGAGGTATGGTTGACGACCAGATCGATAATCAGCCGCATCCCGCGGGCGTGAACTTCGGCCAGCAGGCGGTCGAAATCGGCCATTGTGCCGAACTCCGCCATGATCTGCTGATAGTCGCTGATGTCGTAGCCGTTGTCGTCGTTAGGCGATTTGTACATCGGGCAGATCCAGATCAGATCGATGCCCAGATCCTTCAGGTAGTCGAGTTTATCGGTGATGCCGTTGAGATCGCCAATGCCGTCGCCATTGCTGTCCTTAAAACTGCGCGGATAAATCTGGTAGGCCACGGCCTCTTTCCACCAGGTTGCCATCGTTATCTCCCGATCAGTATTGCGAAGGATTCATAAGGTTGGAGCTCGATGCTCGAGCCAAGCAGTTCGCGTGGGGCGTAATGGCTAATCATGCATTCGCCGTGCCAGCCGTGCATCTCTTCTGGCAGCTTCAGCATCACGCGTTCGCGGCTGAAGTTGTTTATCACCAGCAGCGTGTCGCTGCCGAGGGTTCTGAGCCACGCGAAAACCTGCGGGTGGCTGGCAAAGATCTGCTGAAAGTCGCCGTACACCAGAACAGGGTGCTGTTTACGCAGCGCCACCAGCTTCTGGTAATGCCAGAAAACAGAATCCGGATTCGCCAGCGCGGCGGCGACGTTGATTTCCCGGTAGTTGGGATTCACGGCAATCCACGGTGTACCGCTGGTAAAACCGGCATTTGGGCTTGCGTCCCATTGCATCGGCGTGCGGGCGTTGTCGCGCCCGTTGGCGTGGATGCCGAGCATCATCTCTTCATGGCTGACGCCTGCCTCCACCCGTTCGCGGTAGAGGTTCAGGGTTTCGATATCACGGTAGTCATGAATGGATTTGAAGCGCACGTTGGTCATGCCGATCTCTTCGCCCTGATAGATATAAGGCGTCCCCTTCAGGCAGTGCAGGGCGGTGGCGAGCATTTTGGCAGAGGCTTCGCGATACTCTCCCTCGTCGCCGAATTTGGACACCGCTCGTGGCAGATCGTGGTTGCTCCAGAACAGCGAGTTCCAGCCTTCGTGCGCCAGCGCCGTTTGCCATTTATCGATCACGGCTTTGAAACCCGACAGCTCAAACGGCCTGCTGCGCCACTTTCCGGCGTGCTCGTCCCAGAACTGCTTGATGTGGTCAAACTGGAACACCATCGACAGCTCATCGCGATCTTCAGCGCTGTAGAGCAACGCATCCTCCGGCGAGGCGCTCCAGGCTTCACCGACCGTGACGTAATCACCTTTGCCGAAGGTGGCCCGGTTCATCTGGCGAATCAGCGCGTGCAGGTTTTTGCCGTTGGCCATGATTTGCTTATCGACCTCTTTGCCAATCAGGTCGATAACGTCCATGCGAAAGCCGCCAATACCGCGGGCGAGCCAGCGATTCATCATGGCGTGGACTTCTTCGTGTACGCGCGGGTTATCCCAGTTGAGATCGGGCTGGCGCTTTGAAAACTGATGCAGATAGTATTCACCGCTCGCCTCGTCGAACGCCCAGCCGCTGCCGCCAAAATAAGAACGAAAGCCATTCGGCGGCCCGCCGTCCGCTGCCGGTTTGCGCCAGATGTAGAAGTCACGGTATTGGCTATCGGGGGATTTTAGCGCTTCGAGAAACCACGGATGCTCGTCGGAGGTGTGGTTGACCACCAGATCCATCAGGATGTGGATGTCGCGCCGTTTCGCCTGTTCGATAAGTTCGTCCATTCGGGCAAGGGTACCGAACTCGGCGGCGATATCTTCGTAGTCGGAGATGTCGTAGCCGTTATCGTCCATCGGCGAGCGATACACCGGCGAGAGCCAGATCAGGTTAATACCTAGCTGGTGGAGGTAATCGAGCTTACTGATGATGCCGCCGAGATCGCCGATCCCATCGCCGTTGCTGTCCATAAAGCTGCGCGGATAGATCTGGTACACCACGGCGCTGTGCCACCATTTTTGCTCCATTGCTTTCTCCTTTGAATGTCGGGTGGCGCTGCGCTTACCCGACCTACAAAACCCTTGCAGGGGGGATAAGCGTAGAGACATCCACCACTAAAGCCTTTGAAATGCCAGTCCCGCATCATCGAACAAATAGCAGCGCTCCGGCGGCAGGCGCAGGCCGAGGCGCTGATCGGGCGCGATTTCCAGCCGCGACGTCAGGCGCGTCACCAGGGGTTCGCTGCCATAGCCACCGTTGACGTAGAGCAGCGTTTCGTTGCCCATCTGCTCGACAAACAGCACTTCGCCCTCCACATCCGCCACGGGCAGGTCAATCAGCTGAACGTGCTCCGGGCGGATGCCAAGCCATACGCGATCGCCAACTTTTCCCCTCAGCGTATCTATTGGCAGCACCATGCGCTGGCGGTTCTCCAGATCCACCCCCGTTTCGCTTTCGCTCGTTGCGGTGAGCGTGCCAGCAATCAGGTTCATCTTCGGTGAGCCAATAAACTGCGCAACGAACAGGTTGGCGGGGCGATCGTACAGCTCAAGCGGAGAGCCGACCTGCTCTATATGGCCCTGATTCAGCACCACAATCCGGTCAGCAAGCGTCATCGCCTCCACCTGATCATGGGTGACGTACAGAATGGTGGCGTTAATACGCTTGTGCAGCGCGGCGATCTCCATGCGCATCTGTACGCGCAGTGAAGCATCAAGGTTTGAGAGCGGCTCGTCGAACAGAAACAGGCTGGGTTCGCGCACTATCGCCCGGCCAATCGCCACGCGCTGACGCTGGCCGCCGGAAAGATCTTTCGGCCGCCTGTCGAGCAAGTTTTCAAGTTGCAAAATGCGCGCACTGTTCCTGACTTTTTCATCGATCTCCTTGGCCGGGCGCTTTGCCATTTCAAGAGCAAACGCCATGTTCTGGTAAACCGTCATGTGCGGGTAGAGCGCGTAAGACTGAAACACCATCCCGATGCCGCGCTCGGAGGGGGAGTCATCGTTCACGCAAACGCCGTCGATGCGCATTTCGCCTTCGCTTATCTCTTCAAGCCCCGCCACCATCCGCAGCAGCGTCGATTTGCCGCAGCCCGAAGGGCCGACCACAACCACGAATTCGCCATCGCTGACGGTCAAATCCAGCGGCTTGATCACCTCCGAAGAGGAGCCGTAACGCTTGCTGATCTTGTCGAGTACCAGTTGCCCCATCGTTACCCCTTAATTGCTCCGCTGGTGAGCCCGCTGACGATACGTTTCTGAAAGATCAGCACCAGGATGATGATCGGCAGCGTCACCACCACCGATGCCGCCATAATGCTGCCCCATGGCAGCTCGAAGGTGGAGGCACCGCTGAACATGCTGATGGCTACCGGCACCGTGCGTTTGTCTCCGGAGATGATGAACGTCAGCGCGAACATAAATTCGTTCCACGCGCCGATAAACGCCAGCAGGCCCGTGGTGACCAGCGCCGGGGCGAGGATCGGCGCAAAGACGCGGCGGATAATGGTCCAGGTGCCTGCGCCATCGACAATGGCCGCTTCTTCGAGTTCGACCGGGATCGACTTCATAAAGGTGGTCAATACCCAGACGGTAAACGGCAGCGAAAACGTGGTGTAGGAGAGAACGAGCGCGCCCAGTGAGTCGTACAGCCCCAGAAAGCGCACCAGTTCGA
Source organism: Scandinavium sp. (assembly GCF_032012665.1). NCBI lineage: Bacteria > Pseudomonadati > Pseudomonadota > Gammaproteobacteria > Enterobacterales > Enterobacteriaceae > Scandinavium > Scandinavium sp. The sequence goes on along the minus strand of NZ_DALZVG010000028.1, from coordinate 12,540 downwards.
ACATGCCGGTCAGCACCGCCACCTGCGGGAACATCGATACGCACAAAATGGTGAACAGCAGAAAGCGCCTGCCGCGAAACGGCACGCGGGCCAGCGCAAACGAGGCGGTGACGGACACCAGCAGGCAGATGCCAACGGTGATGGTCGCCACCAGCACCGAGTTCAGCAGGCTGCGGGCGATACCGTTATCCACCAGCGCGACCACATAGTTATGCCAGTGCCAGCCGCTCGGCAGATAGGCCGGTAAAAACAGCTCCTGTCCGGTGCGCAGCGAGGTCAGGATTGCGTAGTAAAACGGGAAAACGCAGAACAGCACGGCAAGCGTCGCGCCTGCGTAAATCGTGAGGTTTTTGCCAAAGCGTCGCTGGGTGCGCGTGGTTTTCATGGCCGCTTCTCCTTGTCGTTAAGCTTTGAGACGCGGATAAAACAGGCGGCAATGCCCGCCACCATCATAAAGACCAGCACCGACGCCGCGGAGCCCGCGCCCATATCCTGATAGGAGATGATCTGCTCGCGGGCGTAGCCGGAAACGGACATGGTGGCTTCGCTGTTGGAGGTCAGGACGAAAATCAGATCGAAAATGCGCATGGCGTCCATCACCCGGAAAATGACCGCCACGACCATGGCAGGCAGGATCAGCGGCAGCGTGATGCGCTTAAAGCGCTGCCAGGCGCTTGCGCCGTCCACGCGTGCGGCTTCGTAGAGATCGCCGGGGATCAGCTGCAGGGCCGCCAGGAGCATCAGCGCCATAAACGGCGTGGTTTTCCAGACGTCGGCGATCACCACGGCCCACATCGACAGCGACGGTTCCGCAATCCACGCCAGATGCGCCTGATAGCCGAAGATCTTCGCCAGCAGATCGTTCACTACGCCGTACTGATCGTGGAACATCCAGCCCCACATTTTGGCGCTGACGATGGTCGGAATAGCCCACGGCACCAGGATGGCGGTGCGCACCAGCCCCTGGCCGCGAAACTTCTCGTTCATCAGCAGCGCGAGCAGCATGCCGAGCAGCACTTCCAGACAGACGGAAACCACCGTGAACCACAGCGTGTTGCCTACAGCCTGCCACCAAAGCGGATCAGCCAGCACGCCGCTGATGTCGCCGTCATGATTGAGGTAATAGTTAGCCAGCCCCACCATCTGATACTCGCCCGGGTTGTCGAGCATCGCGTTGGTGAAGCTGAAAAAGAAGGTGCGAGCCAGCGGCCATCCTGCCGCCAGCGCCAGTAATAAAAGGGCGGGCGCCACCAGTATCCATGCGATACGGCGGCGCCGCTGCTGATAGCCTGAGTGCGCCAATTAATGCCAGTCCTTGCCTTTCACGCGCTCCAGGCGCTTTTGCAGATCCGCCACCGCAGTTTTGCCGTCGCTGCCGCCGTTCAGCACCTTAAAGGTGACGTTGAAGATGGCGTTGGAGACGCGCGGGTACTGACTCCTGGTCGCAGTTGCCGGGCGCGGGACCGCATTGGCGAAGATCTCTTTGAACATCGTCAGGTGCGGCGCGCTTTCCATCACTGCTTTGTCTTCATACAGCACTGAACGCGTCGGGGCAAAACCGAGATACTTCAGCTGCATTTTCTGCGAGTCGGCATCGGTGAGGATTTTCAGCAGCGCAATAGCCGCGTCTTTGTTTTTGGTGTTGGCGTTGATTGACCACTGCCAGCCGCCCAGCGCGTTGGCGGATTTGCCGTCCGGCCCGGCAGGTAGAGGGGCTACGCCCACTTTGCCTTTCAGCGGGCTATCCGCCCCTTGTGATAACAGGTAAGCGTATGGCCAGTTGCGCATAAAGAGCGCGTCACCGTTCTGGAATACGGCCCGTGACTCTTCTTCTTTATAGCCGAGTGCGCCTTTTGGCGTGATTTTGCCAATCCAGCCTGCGACCATGTCCAGCGCCGCCGCGGCCTTTGGATTGTTAACGGTCACGTTCCCTTTTTCGTCGATAAAGGTGCCGCCACCGTAGGAATCAATCCACTCCAGCGCGTTACAGGTCAGGCCTTCGTAGGATTTGCCCTGGAAGATCATCCCCCAGAAGTTGTTGTGCCCGGCCTTGCGCTCTTCGGCCTGAATTTTGGTGGCAATGCGGGTCAGCTCATCCCAGGTTTTTGGCGGCTGCTCGTTGTATTTTTCCAGCAGGTCTTTGCGGTAATAGAGCACGCCGGTGTCCAGATAGGCGGGGATAGCTTTGACCTTGCCGTTTACGGTGTCATTGGCCCACGGGCCCGGGAAGAAATCGCCCTTCATGTCGCTGACTGCGTCGGTCAGATCCAGAGTTTGCTTATCGAGCAGCCCGACCCAGATGGTGTCTGACTGGAACAGATCCACCGCTTTTTCATCCTTAGCGGCGAACAGCTGCTGGAGCAGGGCGAGCTTCTCGTCGGAGGCCGCCGGGAATTCAATAAACTCCAGCTTGTTGTGGGTTTGCTTTTCAAAACGGTCTTTGACGTAGCTGCAGTATTCCTTACCGCCGGGAGAGATAGGGCATTCCATACGCAGGGTGTCGGCCAGCGCCGCGTTTGCGACACCTGCCAGCGCTAAGGTCATCATACTTAACGTCAGTTTTTTCATTATGTCCTCGACTGTTCAGACGTAACCAGAGGTGGCGTATATAGAAAACGCCATCTCAAAAGCTAGTTAACAACGAGGCCAGGCAGCAAGTTAGCTGCCTAATCTTTGTGCTAAATCCGGATCTACCGCACGAACAGGATTTTTTTTCAGCGCTTCGCAGAAAGAAGCGCTAAGAGGGAAGTCAGTCGAGGGTGAAGGTGTCGGCATCCTGCCAGGCCGGGAATTTTTCGCGGTATTCCTTCAGCGCAGTCAGCGACAGCTCGGCGTGAATCAGCGTGGCCTGATGCGGCTCGGCTGTGGCGACGATCTCGCCCTGGGGATTAATCACCCGGCTGTCGCCGCGATAGTGATGCCCGTTGCCGTCGGTGCCGACGCGGTTGCAGCCAACCACGTACGCCTGGTTTTCAATGGCGCGTGCGGTGAGGAGCGCCTGCCAGTGCAGAGAACGCGGCGCGGGCCAGTTGGCGACGTACAGGATCAGATCGTAATCGTTGTGGTTACGTGACCATACGGGGAAGCGCAGGTCGTAGCACACCAGCGGCATAATCCGCCAGCCGCGCCACTCAAACACCACGCGCTCGTCGCCAGCCTGATAGTGATGATGCTCATCGGCCATGCGGAACAGATGACGTTTGTCGTAGTGATGAATGGTGCCGTTGGGCTCAACCAGTAAAAAACGGTTAACCGGGCCGCGTTCGGTTTGCAGGGCAGCGCTTCCGGCAATCAGCGCATCGGCCCGCTGAGCTTTATCCTGCATCCAGGCAATGACGTCCGCCTCAGGTAGCGACTGAACGGCGGCCTCCATGGCAAAACCGGTGGTGAACATCTCCGGCAGGACAATCACGTCCCGCCCGCTGACGGCTTCCAGCTGACGATCGAAGTGGCGCAGGTTGGCGGGGCCATCCATCCACACCAGGGGCTGTTGCAGGACGGTTACTTTCAGGTTAGGCACGGTCTAAAACTCCCGATGTCAGGCTCACGATTCAGGCTTCTACCTTATCAGGGCAGGGCGAGAGTGCGTAACATTTCAATAAAAAAAGCGGAGAATTTCTCCGCTTTGAGTATGAACACGTGATGTGATTTTCATGGGCCGAATCGTTGTCCGGCCCTGTTGTTATGCTTTGTTATGCGGCTTCAATCTTGCGCACTTTTTCCGGGAGCTTTACCGGTTTTGTGGCCAGTGCGTCAGGTTCGAAGTCGTCCACGTTGATGCTGCGCAGGCGGCTCTCTTCGGCTTTCGTCAGAACGGCAGCTTCTTCCTGGTCAATCAGCCCTTTCGCCAGCGCGTTGCGGGCCAGCTCATCAAGTCGGGTGAACGGCAGGTTCTTGCCAATCTCTTTGCAGATCCGCTGGTGGATAGGATCGGCAGCCATCACGTCAATCAGTGCTGATTCCAGCAGACCCACCGGGTTGTGCTCGCTCGGCGTCAGGTACTGGCCGCGACCGATGCGTGAACGGGTGGCGCTTGGTACCTGCAGGATTTTCGCCACGGCGTGATCCAGTTTGTCAGAAGGTGCGGCGTAGTGGCGGCCCGTCGGGAAGATAACGAAGCGCATCACGCCTGCCACGAACCCGTTCGGGAAGTTGCGCAGCAGGTCATCAATGGCCTGTTCTGCCTGATGCAGCGCGTCCTGAACGCCCCAGTGAACCAGCGGCAGATCCGCTTCGTTCCGGCCTTCATCGTCATAGCGTTTCAGCACGGCAGAGGCCAGGTAGAGCTGGCTCAGCACGTCGCCCAGGCGGGCTGAGATGCGCTCGCGACGCTTCAGGCTGCCGCCAAGTACCGCCATCGACACATCTGACAGCAGCGCCAGGTTCGCGCTCAGGCGGTTCAGGTGTTGATAGTAACGACGGGTGGCATCGTGGGTTGGCGTGCTGCTGGTCAGGCCGCGAGTCAGGCCGAGCCAGAAGCTGCGCACTTTATTGCTGCCCACGTGGCCGATATGTTTGAACAGCAGCTGGTCGAACGCGTCCAGGTCTTTATTCTGCGCGGCGGCCATCTCTTCGAGCACGTACGGATGGCAGCGGATGGCGCCCTGGCCGAAGATCATCATGCTGCGGGTCAGGATGTTGGCACCTTCCACAGTGATGGCAATTGGTGCGCCCTGATAAGCACGGGCGAGGAAGTTGCCTTCGCCGAGCATAATGCCTTTCCCACCGGTGATGTCCATCGCATCAATGATTGACTGCTGGCCGCGGTGGGTACAGTGATACTTCACAATTGCTGACAGCACCGCCGGTTTTTCACCGAGCATAATGCCATAGGTAATCAGGGATGCAGCAGCATCCATTACGTAGGCGTTGCCGGCGATACGCGCGAGCGGCTCTTCAATCCCTTCCATCTTGCCGATGGAGATTTTGAACTGACGGCGAATGTGGGCATAGGCACCCGTCGCCATCGCCACGGATTTCACGCCGCCCGTAGAGTTAGACGGCAGGGTAATGCCGCGGCCCACGGAGAGACATTCCACCAGCATACGCCAGCCCTGACCGGCCATTTTTGGCCCGCCGATGATGAAGTCGATCGGCACAAAAATATCCTGACCGCGGGTTGGACCGTTCTGGAACGGTACGTTCAACGGGAAGTGACGACGGCCAATTTCCACGCCCGGCGTGCCGGTTGGGATCAGCGCACAGGTGATGCCTAAATCCTCTTCGCCGCCGAGCAGTTTGTCCGGGTCGGAAAGTTTGAACGCCAGGCCCAGCACGGTGGCGATAGGGGCCAGCGTGATGTAGCGCTTGTTCCAGGTCAGGCGCATGCCAAGCACCTGCTCGCCCTGCCATTCACCCATGCAGACCACGCCGGTATCCGGAATAGCGCCCGCATCGGAACCCGCTTCAGGGCTGGTCAGCGCGAAGCATGGAATTTCCTGACCGCGTGCCAGACGCGGCAGATAATGATTTTTCTGCTCGTCGGTGCCGTAATGTTGCAGCAGCTCGCCCGGGCCTAAGGAGTTCGGTACACCGACGGTGATCGCCAGGATCCCGGAGACGCCGGAGAGTTTTTGCAGCACGCGGGACTGTGCGTAAGCGGAGAATTCCAGGCCGCCGTACTCTTTCTTGATGATCATCGCGAAGAAGCGATGTTCTTTCAGATACGCCCACAGCTCTGGCGGCAGATCGGCCATTTCGTGGGTGATTTCAAAGTCGTTTGCCATGCGGCACGCTTCTTCTACCGGCCCGTCGATAAAGGCCTGCTCTTCCGGCGTCAGGTGCGGCTGAGGATAGTTGTGCAGCTTTTTCCAGTCCGGATTACCCTGGAACAGATCGCCTTCCCACCAGGTGGTGCCCGCATCAATTGCTTCTTTTTCGGTGCGGGACATCGGCGGCATAACTTTGCTGAAGGTGCGGAACACCGGCGCGGAAATCATCGATTTACGCATTGGCGTCAGGTTGAACGGCAGCAGGATAATGGCCAGCGGCACCAGCAGCCAGATATTCCATAGCCCGACAGCGCCCAGCGCACCGGTCCAGACCAGCAGAACAAGGCTGCTCAGCAGCAGGTTAACCCGATGATAGAACAGCACCCCGAGTAACACGATGGTTGCAACAATACTCAAAATCATCATAAAGAAATGCTCCCTTGCTTGTAGGAGGTCTGACCACTTGTGATGATATGGTTGTAGTGGATGTTATTTCTTTTATCAATGTGTTTACAAAATAATTACAACCCAGCTCACACTGTTGCCGCATTCGGGGGCACGGAAAATCAAAAGCGGGGTGGATTACGCAGGGGAGTGCTTCTCGCGTCAGCCGCTATCCGTTACACTGCTGAGGTTAATAATCAAAGCGGAAGGACATTCCTCATGTACCAGGATCTGATTCGTAATGAACTGAACGAAGCCGCAGAAACGCTGGCTAATTTCCTCGCCGATGAAGCGAACATTCACGCTATCCAGCGCGCCGCAGTACTGCTGGCGGACAGCTTTAAGGCTGGCGGGAAAGTCCTTTCCTGCGGCAACGGCGGCTCACATTGCGATGCCATGCACTTTGCCGAAGAGCTGACTGGACGCTACCGTGAAAACCGTCCTGGCTACCCGGCGATCGCGATTTCCGACGTCAGCCATCTCTCCTGCGTGAGCAACGACTTCGGTTACGAATACGTCTTCTCCCGTTACGTGGAATCCGTTGGCCGTACCGGCGACGTTCTGTTTGGTATCTCCACCTCCGGTAATTCCGGCAACGTTATTAAAGCGATTGAAGCGGCGCGCGCGCAGGGCATGAAGGTGATCACCCTGACAGGTAAAGACGGCGGGAAAATGGCGGGTTCCGCGGACGTTGAAATTCGCGTGCCGCACTTTGGCTACGCCGATCGCATTCAGGAAATCCATATTAAGGTTATCCATATCCTGATTATGCTGATCGAAAAAGAGATGGTTAAGGCCTGATGATGTTGTGTCGGGCGGCACTGCGTTTGCCCGGCCAGCAACTCAGCCCACAGGCCGGGTAAGCAACGCGCCACCCGGCGCTGCCTGAAAGCGCTAAGAGGTGATTTATGTGCGAACTGCTCGGGATGAGCGCCAATGTGCCAACCGATATCTGCTTCAGCTTTACCGGGCTGGTACAGCGCGGTGGCGGCACCGGGCCGCATAAAGATGGCTGGGGAATTACCTTCTATGAGGGTAAAGGCTGCCGCACGTTTAAGGATCCGCAACCGAGCTTTCAGTCGCCGATTGCCCGGTTGGTGCAGGACTATCCGATCAAATCCTGCTCCGTCATTGCCCATATTCGCCAGGCGAACCGCGGCGAAGTGGCGCTGGAGAATACCCATCCCTTTACCCGCGAGCTTTGGGGCCGCAACTGGACCTACGCCCACAACGGGCAGCTGACGGGGTATAAATCGCTGGAAACCGGTCAGTTCCGCCCGGTAGGCGAAACCGACAGCGAAAAGGCCTTCTGCTGGCTGCTGCACAAACTCACTACACGCTACCCACGTACGCCGGGCAACATGAACGCAGTATTCAAATATATTGCGACGCTTGCGGGTGAGCTGCGCGAAAAGGGCGTGTTCAATATGCTGTTGTCGGATGGGCGCTACGTAATGGCGTTTTGCTCGACCAATCTGTACTGGATCACGCGTCGTGCGCCGTTTGGGGTGGCAACGCTGCTGGATCAGGATGTGGAAATTGATTTTCAGCGGGAAACCACACCGAACGATGTGGTCACCGTGATTGCCACACAGCCGTTAACCGGCAATGAAACCTGGCACAAGATTATGCCAGGCGAGTGGGCGTTATTTTGCCTGGGGGAGCGTGTAGTTTGACACGAGCTGCGAGCGCACCTCGTGGCTCAGCGGCTTGCTGACAACATAGCGTCCGTTGACGACGGAAACCGTTGGCGGCTTATGCGTCTGCTGGAAGTAGTCATATCCCGGCTTCAGCTGTGACCAGAAGTCTTTATAGTATGAATATTTGTGGCGTTCCATGTTGGCGTCGGTCATGCGGAACGGGTAAATGCTCACCTGCACGCTTGACTGACCAAACACCAGCGCGCCGGTCACGAACTGGAAAATCTCATCAATACCGGTATCGGTCATGGCGTAGCAGCCAATCGACACGCAGGCACCGTGGATCATCAGGTATTTCCCTTCATAGCCGTGTGCCTGATCGTAGGCATTTGGAAAGCCGATGTTGATGGCTTTATAGAAGCGGCTGTCGGGTTTGAGCTGACTGCGGGAGACGTTATAAAAGCCTTCCGGAGATTTGAAATCGCCCTGACGCTGTTTTGGCCCCAGCCCGCCGGAATAGTTGCAGATTTTGTAGCTGTCGAGCAGCTGGTACGTTTCGCCCATCTTCACGTAAAGATCAAGGGTGCGTTCTTCTTTGAAGATCTGGATATAAACCGGTGAGCCCATCAGCTGCTGCTTGTATTCTTTGCTGACTGGCGTGGTCGAGCTGGAGCTGCTCAGCAAACCGGCAAATGACATGCACGGGATCAACAGCATCGCAAGTAACAATGCGATTTTGCGCATACTACATGTTCCTTGATAAAACGGTGAAGAGAGGCCGGGAGGCCAAAATAAACCCGGAATCAGAATTGTCCTGAATTGGTGCGCTCACATTAGCATCACCAAAGTTTTTCGCAAGTCCGGACTGCGCGGTTTACAAATAAGTTTTACGTTATAAACCGTTTTTCTGCTCAAATCTGTCAGAACTTTGCGTATTTGCTCGCAAATACTGGCCTGCAAACCGCGCAAATGCTGCTTTCGAGCGACTCATCCTGTAAACTTCTTCGGTCTTACGATCAGGTTAAGAAAGGATGCTTTACTCTCATCGCACTGCCGCCAGCAGCGCCCTCTGGCCCTGGCTTTTCCTTTCTTATTTCTTCTTTCTACGCTGGGTTTTAGTGACAGTAACGACATGATTAAAATTACAAAAGGGTTGAATCTGCCTATCGCAGGCGTGCCTTCGCAGGAGACTGCCGAAAGCGTAAAGATCACACGCATTGCCGTTCTGGGAGAAGAGTTTATCGGCATGCGCCCTTTAATGGCGGTGCAGGAAGGCGACCGTGTGCGTAAAGGGCAAGTGCTTTTTGAAGATAAAAAGACGCCCGGCGTATGTTTTACCGCTCCGGCAAGCGGTGTGGTCAGCGCCATTCACCGTGGCGAACGCCGCGTGCTGCAGGCCGTGGTCATTGATATCGACGGTGAAGACGCGATTGCGTTTCCACGCACGGAGGCCGCGGAACTCGTTCGGCTGGATCGCGAAGCGGTGCAGCAGCAACTGCTGGCGTCCGGTTTATGGACCAGCCTGCGCACGCGGCCTTTCAGCAAAATTCCGGTACCGGCAAGCGTGCCAGCGGCGATTTTTGTCACCGCTATTGATACCAACCCGCTGGCCGCCGATCCGCTGCCCATCATCTTTCAGCATCGCGAAGCCTTTAATGCGGGCTTAACGGCGTTGACGCGCCTGACGGACGGCAAAGTGCACGTCTGCCAGGCAAGCGGCGGCATACTGGGCGGGCATCCCGTCGGCCAGGTCACCTTCAATACCTTCACCGGACCGCATCCGGCAGGCCTTCCGGGCACGCACATCCATTTTCTCGAACCGGTCAGCCTGACGAAGCAGGTCTGGCATCTGAATTATCAGGATGTTATCGCCATCGGCAAGCTGTTCGTGGAGGGCGAGCTGTGGACGGAGCGCGTTATCTCTCTTGCCGGGCCGCAGGTGAAAACGCCGCGCCTGGTGAAAACTCAGCTTGGCGCAAGCCTTGAACAGCTGACGGCAGGTGAACTTGCTGAGGGTGAAAACAGGGTTATTTCCGGATCGGTGCTGAGCGGGACGCGTGCGCTGGGGCCATATGCGTTCCTCGGCCGCTACCACCTGCAGGTGAGCGTAGTGAAAGAAGGGCGTGAGAAAGAGCTGTTTGGCTGGGTGATGCCCGGCAAAGACAAATTCTCTGTTACCCGTACCACGCTCGGCCATTTTCTCAAGCGCAAGCTGTTCAGCTTCTCCACGGACACTCACGGCGGCGAACGGGCGATGGTGCCCATTGGCAACTACGAGCGCGTGATGCCGCTGGATATTTTACCGACGCACCTGCTCCGCGATTTGCTGGCTGGCGATACCGACAGCGCGCAGGCGCTGGGCTGTCTCGAACTTGACGAAGAAGATCTGGCGCTTTGCACCTATGTTTGCCCGGCAAAATATGAATACGGCCCGGCGCTGCGTGAGGTCTTAACCCGCATTGAGCAGGAAGGATAAATGATGGGTTTGAAAAATCTGCTGGAAAAAATTGAGCCGCACTTTACCCAAGGTGGCAGGCTGGAGAAGTATTACCCGCTGTATGAAGCGGCGGCGACTATTTTCTACACGCCGGGTCAGGTGACCAGAGGGGCATCGCACGTTCGTGATGCCATCGATCTCAAACGCATGATGATCCTGGTATGGCTGGCGGTATTCCCGGCCATGTTCTGGGGTATGTACAACGTCGGGCTGCAAACCCTTCCGGCTTTGCACAAGCTTTACGGCGTGGAACAGCTGCAGCAGGTGATTGCCAGCCACTGGCACTACAGCGTGGCACAGTGGCTGGGCGTGAGCTTCGCGCCAGATGCGGGCTGGCTCAGCATGATGGGATTAGGCGCGGTCTTCTTCCTGCCCATTTATCTGACCGTATTCATCGTCGGCGGCTTCTGGGAAGTGCTGTTTGCCATCGTGCGCAAACATGAAATCAATGAAGGCTTCTTTGTCACCTCCATTTTGTTCGCGCTGATTGTGCCACCCACGCTGCCGCTGTGGCAGGCGGCGCTCGGCATCAGCTTTGGCGTAGTGATCGGCAAGGAGATTTTTGGCGGAACCGGACGTAATTTCCTCAACCCTGCACTGGCGGGGCGTGCGTTTCTGTTCTTCGCCTATCCAGCGCAAATCTCTGGCGATCTGGTGTGGACGGCAGCGGATGGCTTCTCAGGTGCAACGCCGCTTTCCCAATGGGCAAGCCATGGCGGAGAAGCGCTGGTGAACGTTACCACCGGGCAGCCCGTCACCTGGATGGATGCCTTCCTCGGTAACATTCCAGGTTCAATTGGTGAAGTCTCCACGCTGATGATTTTGCTCGGCGGCGCGCTCATTATTTTCGGTCGTATTGCTTCCTGGCGCATCGTCGCGGGCGTGATGCTCGGTATGATAGCGACAGCCACCCTGTTCAACTTTATCGGCTCCGCGACTAACCCAATGTTTGCCATGCCGTGGTACTGGCATCTGGTGCTCGGCGGGTTTGCCTTCGGCATGATGTTTATGGCGACGGATCCGGTTTCGGCATCCTTTACCGACAAAGGGAAATGGGCCTACGGCGCGCTGATTGGCGTGATGTGCGTGCTAATCCGCGTGGTTAACCCGGCGTATCCGGAAGGCATGATGCTGGCCATTCTGTTTGCCAACCTCTTTGCACCGCTGTTCGATTACCTGGTGGTGCAGGCCAACATCAAGCGGAGGAAGTCGCGTGGCTGAAGTGAAAAGTAACGATAGCATCGGTAAAACGCTGCTGGTTGTGCTGGTGCTTTGCCTGGTTTGCTCCGTCATCGTGGCGGGCTCGGCGGTCGGTCTGAAGCCCCGTCAGCAGGAGCAGCGAGCGCTGGATAAGCAGCGCAATATTCTGGCTGTAGCCGGGCTGATGCAGCCGGAAATGACGCCGGGCGACGTCGCATCGGTTTTTGCCGGGCGTATTTCTCCGCGGTTGTTGGATCTGAAAAGCGGTGCGCTGCTAGATAAAGATCCGGGCACTTTTAACCAGGGGCTGGCGCTTAAAGATCCTGCTCAGAGCATTCAGCTGGTGGCCGGCGACGATCCGGCTGGCATTAAGCGACGGAGCAACGTGGTGGAAATCTACCTCGTTAAAGATGCCCAGCAAAAGGTGCAGCAGGTGGTGCTGCCTGTTTACGGCAACGGCCTGTGGTCGATGATGTATGCCTTTGTGGCGCTGGATACCGACGGACGCACGGTGAAAGGCATCACTTACTACGATCAGGGTGAAACGCCGGGGCTCGGTGGGGAAGTGGAAAACCCGGCCTGGCGTAAGCAGTTTGTCGGTAAAAAAGTGCTGGATGACAACGGCATGCCTGCGCTGAAGGTCATGAAAGGCGCGGCGCGTCCGGGCGATGAGTATGCGGTGGACGGGCTGTCCGGCGCGACGCTGACCTCCAACGGCGTGCAGCACAGTTTTGATTTCTGGATGGGAGAGCAGGGTTTTGGGCCATTCCTCAAACAGATGCGTGAAGGAGGCCTGAACCATGGCTGAACTCGGTGAAATGAAAGAAGTAAAACGGGTGCTGGTGGGGCCGCTTATTGCCAATAACCCGATTGCGCTGCAGGTGCTGGGCGTCTGTTCGGCGCTGGCGGTAACGACCAGGCTGGAAACGGCCTTCGTGATGACCATTGCGGTCACGCTGGTGACGGCGTTTTCCAGCATGTTTATCTCGATGATCCGCCACCACATTCCGAACAGCGTGCGCATTATCGTGCAGATGGCGATCATCGC
>NZ_DALZVG010000027.1:0-64312 GCF_032012665.1 Scandinavium sp. | reverse complement strand
CCCGGCGGCTTGTTTGCCGTTGTTCCGTGTCAGTGGAGGCGCATTATAGGGAGTTCTGAGACGTTGACAAGCCCTGTTTGAAAAAAACTTTTCAACCGTCTCTTTTTTACTCAAATGCCTGCTAATCACCCAGTTTTTCAAGCCTTTCGAAGCCATAACGCTGCAAAACGGGTAAAAGCTGCTCAGTTTCCGGCGTCAGCGCCATGCAGAACGCCACATTCTCTTCTGATGATTTCGCATCTGGCGATTCATGTTCGAGCAACCAGGCCGTACGCCGGGCAATAGCCGCACCGGAATCTACCAGCCTCGTGCCTTCCGGCAGAACGGCAAGCAGTTCCTCCTGTAAAAGAGGAAAATGCGTACATCCTAATACCACCGTGTCCGGCGGCTCGGGCATTCTCAACCACGGACGCAGAATTCGGCGCAGTTCTTCCAGAGAAACAGGTTCGCCGTGCAGCTTTGCTTCCGCCAGTACCACCAACTCCGCCGAGCCCAGCATTTCAATCTGGCACTCATTGGCAAAACGCTCGATCAGCTCACGCGTATAAGGGCGTTTTACCGTCCCGCGCGTTGCCAGCAAACCAACGATACCATTCGCCGTCAGGCGAGCTGCGGGTTTTATCGCGGGCACTACACCCACAACCGGGAATGCAAACTTCTCGCGTAAGGCGGGGAGGGAAACGGTGCTGGCGGTATTACAGGCAATCACTGCCAGAGCAAGAGGGTAACGCGCCTGCACCGCCGTGACGATTTCCAGCACGCGCTCAACGATAAACGCTTCACTCTTTTCACCGTAAGGGAAGGCAACGTTATCGAAGGCGTAGATGTAATGCAGATCCGGCAACAGATGCCGAATCTCATTATAAACCGACAACCCACCGACCCCGGAATCAAACACCAGGACGGTGGGACGTGGATCAGAAGGTGTAGCTGCCAGACAAGGTGTATTCCCGTCCTGCAGTTTCGTAGCCATAAACTGTCTCGTAATCTTTATCGAACAGGTTGGCGATTTTACCACGAACTGTCAGGTGAGAGGTGACCGGATATGAAACGGCGAGATCCCACAAGCTCACACCGCCCATCTGAACACGCTCTGAACTGTAGGTATTCGGATCGATTGCGACATCATAACGCGTGCCCAGATAGCGGTACGCCACATTCCAGTCGAGATCCCATACCTGCCAGTCAAGCTGATACTTCACCTGCTGCTTAGAACGACGTGCCAGTACTTCATTTGTTTTGGCATTTCGCGGATCGACATAGTCATAGGAAATTTGATGCCCTAACGGCCCCGTATCAAACTGCGCCGTCGCTTCAATACCTTTGATACGAGCTTCACCGATATTGTAATAGCGATAGGTATGCGGATCGCTGTCAATCAGGTTGTCAATATCGTTCCGGTATCCCGTTACACGCCAGTTGACCGGGCCAGTGAGACCTTCGAAACCACCTTCCCATTGCTTGCTCTCTTCCGGCTTGAGGTCCGGGTTGCCGTATGCAGCGCTATGGATTTGACTCATGGTTGGCGCTTTATAAGCCGTACCGTAAGAACCGATAATCCGGTAACCATCAACAAACTCCCAGGCCGCACTGGTCTGCCAGGTGCTGTGGTTACCGAAATTGGAGTTATCATCATTACGGGCAGCGGCTTCCAGCGTCACGCTGTCAAAAAGCAGCTGAGTCGCCGAAAGGAATACGCCGGTGTTGTGCTGCTCGTAGCCTTCATCCAGATAGCCCGTACCTGCCTGGGTTTTCTGTTTCTGCCAGTCCACACCCGCGCCGATATTACCGTGACCTACGGTAAAGGTGTTCAGCCACTGTGCGGTGTACTGCTTGACGTCATCTGTCGTCGCGGAGGAAGCGTAACGGCCTTTGCTCGGGTCATAGTTCTGATCTTTGCTGCGGCCATAGCCCGCCACAAGTTGCGACTGATAAATGCCCTGGCTATAGCGCAAACCCGTATCCCAGTTCTGGCTGTAAAGCTGACGGGTATCTGGTCGGCCATCAACCATAAAGTTGGCATCATAGTGATCGTAACCGTCATACGCCGTACGGTTATCGTAGCCAAAGCCACGAACGAAGCCGCTCAGGTTGTCAGTGATCTGCTGTTCTACGGAGCCGAATAGCGATTTACTCATAAATCCATCCCGGTCAGGCTGACGCGATGCATCTTGCGCATCAATATCAAACCCGCGGGTATAGGTGTAGTTGCCGCCCAGCGTAACCTGAGTTTTATCGTAGGTCTGCTGGAAAGAACCATCATAACTTTGATAACTATGGGAGCCGAAGCCCGCAGAAATCTCACCACCAGGCTTATCACGGCCAGTAATAATGTTGATCACTCCGCCAATAGCATCCGAACCATAGAGTGCCGAGCGCGGGCCACGAATATATTCAATACGTTGTACCAACGAAACGGGGATTTGGCTGAGATCCGGGACGTTGCTGATGCCTGCATTATTCAGAGGGATGCCATCAATCAGTACCAGCACATGGCGAGATTCCGTACCACGGATAAAAGTCGACGAAGTCGCCCCCATTCCACCGCTTTGCGCAATATCAACCCCAGGAAGACGTGACATAACTTCCGTGACGCTTTGCGCCTGCCAGCGTTGGATATCTTCACGAGTGACAACCGAGGTAGGCGCCAGCACCGTATTGAGAGGCTGTTGAAATCGATTTGCCGTGACGACCATCGTGTCTGAGCTGCCATCCTGCGCCCAGCCAGAAAAAGCTGTGACGGAGAGCGCCGTCAGCAGCGAAGCTTTTTTAATCATTGTTAAAAGCATCCAGTAAATAAGAAGGATGCCGCTGGCCTCATGGCTATTCGCGAGCATGAGGATCCGTTGCGACGTACTCCGGCAGGTCTTCGGGCTGGAAGGCCCCCGAAAGGATTCGGGGTGAAGAAATGATGACTTCCCGCCAATGGGCAGTGTCTGCTTACGCTCTCATTTCGCCTTACTCTACCGCTGCGCGTCAGCTCCAGATTTGCACTGGATTCCCTTTTAACTCACAGGACCGGAAACAGGATGCTACATTCAGAAACATGCAGATGTCCAGACTGCTATTCACCGCGGCCAGGCCATCGAAGGCTGGACATCCTGTGAGCATTCCCTACAATCGCCGCGTTATTTCTCTCTTACAGGAAGCACCATGACCCCTGAACACCTGCCGACAGAACAGTACGAGGCCCAACTGGCGGAGAAAGTCGTCCGCCTGCAAAGCATGATGGCGCCGCACAATGCACCGGTTCCGGAGGTGTTCCGCTCACCCGTCAGCCACTACCGCATGCGTGCCGAATTCCGTATGTGGCACGACGGCGACGATCTGTACCACATCATTTTCGATCAGGAAACGAAGCTGCGTATTCGCGTTGATACCTTTCCGGCCGCCAGCGAGCTGATTAATGCCCTGATGAAAGCCGTGCTGGAGGGGGTAAAGGCAGAGAAAACGCTGCGCCACAAGCTGTTCCAGATTGATTACCTGACGACCGTCAGCAACCAGGCCATTGTGTCGCTGCTGTACCATAAAAAGCTCGATGAGGAATGGCAGACAGCCGCCACGGCTTTGCGCGATGCGCTGCGTGCAGCCAACCTGAACGTCCACCTGATTGGCCGGGCGACGAAAACCAAAATCGCGCTGGACCAGGACTTTATTGACGAGCGCCTCCCCGTGGCCGGCCGTGAGATGATTTACCGCCAGGTTGAAAACAGCTTCACCCAGCCTAACGCGGCGATGAACGTGCAGATGCTGGAATGGGCGCTGAACGCCACTCAGGGATCAAAGGGCGACCTGCTGGAGCTGTACTGTGGCAACGGTAACTTTTCTTTAGCGCTGGCGCGTAACTTCGATCGCGTACTGGCAACCGAAATCGCCAAGCCATCCGTTGCCGCCGCGCAATACAACATCGCGGCAAACCACATTGATAACGTGCAGATCGTTCGGATGTCGGCGGAGGAGTTTACTCAGGCGATGAACGGCGTGCGGGAATTTAATCGCCTGCAGGGAATCGATCTGAAGGGCTATCAGTGCGAGACAATTTTTGTCGATCCGCCGCGCAGCGGGCTGGACAGTGAAACCGAGAAGATGGTGCAGGCCTATCCGCGCATTTTGTACATTTCCTGTAACCCGGAAACGCTGTGCAGAAACCTGGAAACGTTAGGTCAGACTCACAAAGTTGAGCGCCTGGCGCTGTTCGATCAGTTCCCGTACACCCATCACATGGAATGCGGCGTCTGGCTGACGAAGAAATAATGTTTTTTTAGGGCAGGTAAGCACCGCGCCACCTGCCCTAAATGCCGGACCAGGCCTACAAAACAACAAAATACAGCTTATTCTGCGGCTTCAGCCTTACGATTACGCATCCGCAAGCCAATCCAGAACACCATCAGCACTGACAGTACCGCCGGGAAGAAATTAGAGCCAATATCCGGGTACTCCGCACGTACCACGGTGCTGTAGACCAGTACGCCAAGAATGAAACAGGCCGCGGCAAGGCCAGGTAAACCCACCGGCATCGTACGGTTCTGGTAGCGTTGATGCAGGCAGTACACCGTCAGCACCAGCGCAATCAAAGGGAATATTGAAAAGGGCACAATCGAGCTGAAAAGCGCTGCACATGTCCCGTTAATGGATAAGCCAGCCACCAGCGCCAGCAACAACGTACCTCTGTCTTGACCTGTCTGTTTCATTGCTCGTCCTTCACTCTTCGGAAATGTGTGTCGTTTTCTCTTGTTCGCGGCGATACCAGTAATATGCACCTTTGGAGATCATCCGCAGCTGCAGCACCAGTCGCTCTTCTAATTGCCGACGCTGTTCAGGGCTGATATCCAGCGCTTCCGCGCCCGCACTGAACACAATGGTCACCATCGCTTCCGCCTGCGCTTCGGTAAAGGCGCGCGGCATGTGGTTTTCGATTTCCAGATAGTCCGCAAGTTCCGCAATGAAGTGCTGAATTTCGCGCGCGACGGCGGCGCGAAACGCCGCCGACGTGCCGGAACGTTCGCGGAGTAATAAACGAAATGCGTTGGGGTTATTACCGATGAACTCCATAAAGGTCGACACGGAAGTGCGGATCACGCTGCCGCCTTTGGCGATTCGCTGGCGCGCCTGGCGCATCAGCTGACGCAGCATCAGCCCGCTTTCATCGACCATGGTTAAGCCCAGCTCATCCACATCGCGAAAGTGACGATAGAAAGACGTCGGCGCAATGCCGGCCTCGCGCGCCACTTCACGCAGGCTGAGGCTGGCAAAACTGCGCTCCGCGCTCAGCTGGCTGAATGCGGCTTCCACCAGCGAACGCCGGGTTTTTTCTTTTTGTTGTGCTCTGACGCCCATCACGATGTCTGAATCCTTCCATCTGCCTTGCTGGCACTATACCAGAGATTAAAACTAATCTGTTTCAGGTGCTTTGTGAATGAATGTTTACGGGCGGTTTGTGCTTTAACGCCGTAAAAAAGCACAACGATAATTGGGTTATCCCACCGATAATGTTACTATTCTGTTGCTTTTATGTATAAGAACAGGTAAGCCTTACCATGCCACACACCTACGATTATGATGCAATAGTAATTGGTTCTGGCCCGGGCGGCGAAGGTGCCGCAATGGGGCTGGTGAAACTCGGCGCCCGAGTCGCCGTTATTGAGCGCTACCACAACGTCGGCGGCGGCTGCACCCACTGGGGCACCATCCCGTCAAAAGCGCTTCGCCATGCCGTCAGCCGTATTATTGAATTTAACCAGAACCCTCTCTACAGCGATCACTCCCGACTTCTTCGTTCTTCCTTTGCCGACATCCTCAACCATGCCGACAGCGTAATTAATCAGCAAACGCGGATGCGTCAGGGATTCTACGAGCGTAACCACTGCGAAATTTTGCAAGGCAATGCGCACTTTATTGATGAGCACACTATCGCGCTGGAGTGCCACGACGGCTCCGTCGAAACGCTCACTGCCGAAAAATTCGTGATTGCCTGCGGCTCGCGCCCGTACCGCCCGGACGATGTCGATTTCACGCATCCACGCGTTTATGACAGCGACTCAATCCTCAGCCTGCATCATGAGCCACGCCACGTGATCATTTACGGTGCCGGGGTTATCGGCTGCGAATATGCGTCGATCTTCCGCGGAATGGAGGTCAAAGTCGATCTGATCAACACCCGCGATCGCCTGCTGGCCTTCCTCGATCAGGAGATGTCAGATTCCCTCTCGTACCACTTCTGGAACAGCGGCGTAGTGATTCGCCACAACGAAGAGTACGAGAAAATCGAAGGCATGGACGACGGGGTGATCATGCACCTGAAGTCCGGCAAGAAGCTGAAAGCCGACTGCCTGCTCTATGCTAACGGACGCACCGGGAACACCGACTCGCTGGCGCTGGAGAACATCGGCCTGCAAACCGACAGCCGCGGTCAGCTGAAAGTGAACAGCATGTATCAGACAGCCATCCCGCACATCTATGCCGTTGGCGACGTGATTGGTTATCCAAGCCTGGCTTCAGCGGCTTACGATCAGGGCCGAATTGCGGCACAGGCAGTGGTGAAAGGTGAAGCCACCGCGCATCTGATTGAGGATATCCCTACGGGCATTTACACCATTCCGGAAATCAGCTCCGTCGGCAAAACCGAGCAGCAGCTGACGGCGATGAAAGTGCCTTACGAAGTGGGTCGGGCGCAGTTTAAGCACCTGGCGCGTGCGCAAATCGTCGGTATGAACGTAGGCACTCTGAAAATCCTGTTCCATCGGGAGACCAGGGAGATTCTGGGGATTCACTGCTTTGGTGAGCGCGCGGCCGAAATTATTCACATCGGCCAGGCGATAATGGAGCAAAAAGGCGGTGGCAACACCATCGAGTACTTCGTTAACACCACCTTTAACTACCCGACGATGGCGGAAGCCTATCGGGTAGCGGCGCTGAATGGCTTAAACCGCCTTTTTTAACGACTTATCGAAATGGCCATCCATCTGCGTGCGGATGGCCTCTGCCAGCTGCTCATAGCGGCTGCGCAGCGGTGAACCCGGACGATACACCAATCCTACCGTACGACGCGGCTCCGGCTTAATGCACGGCAGATAAATCACGCCATCACGTTTACGTTCAGACGGCACGGAGAGCGCCGGTAACAGCGTAATTCCGCTGCCTGCGGCCACCATATTGCGCAGCGTTTCCAGGCTGGTTGCACGGAAGTGTGTATCTTCGTCCGCGCCCGCCTCAAAACAGAAGCCCATCGCCTGATCGCGCAGACAGTGCCCGTCCTCCAGCATCAGCAACTTTTCACCGGCCAGGTCGGACATCGGTACCACGTCGCGGTTGGCCCACGGATGGTCCTCATAAATCGCCAGCATCATTGGCTCGTCAAACAGCGGAACCTCAATAAAGGCTTCACTCTCTTTAACCAGCGCGAGAATGGCGCAGTCGAGCTTGCCGCTGTCGAGCTGTGCCAGCAGCTGATGCGTTTGCGCTTCATGCAGATACATTTCCAGCTTCGGGAACGTCTGATGCAGCATTGGGATAATCTGCGGGAGCAGATAAGGCCCCACGGTCGGGATCAGGCCGATATGCAGCGGACCGGACATCGTTTCGCCCTGTTGGCTCGCCATCTCCTTGAGCACTTTTACCTCGCGCAGCACCGTACGCGCCTGATCCACCAGCAGCAAACCGGCCTGGGTGAACAGCACCTTGCGGCTGGTACGCTCCAGCAGCATCACGCCAAGCTCATCTTCCAGCTTGCGGATCTGTCCGCTCAGCGTGGGCTGGCTGACGTGGCAGGAATCCGCCGCGCGGCGAAAATGACGATGCTCGGCAAGCGCCACCAGGTATTCAAGATCACGAATATTCATTCTTCATCCTCCATCGCCACGATAGTTCATGGCGATAGATAGCATAGCAACGAACGATTATCCCTATCAAGCTCTCTGGTCAATAATAACCCACATAAACGAGGCGGTACCTCATTTAACCCTTGAAGCCACCGACTCGTTCAGAGTTTCTCTCTGATACAAATAACGAAAGCCAACGTGAACTTTGCGGACCCCGTGGTCCGCTTTTTTTTGCGTAAAAAAGCCTGGTCCAGATAAAAGCAAAAAGGCAACTTGAGTTGCCTTTTTTAGTGTTTGCTCCCTCTTTCCGTGGGAGAGGGCTGGGGTGAGGACACCAGACCATAGCGAGCTTAATTCAATCGCGCCTTAGCGTCAGCAATTGCCTGCGCAATCTGTTTCGGTGACACGCCACCTTTTGCAGCACGCTTATCCAGACAAGACTGCAGCGACAGAACCGGATAAACATCTTCACCAATTACCGCACTGAATTTTTGCAGGTCTGACAGCGGCAACTCTTCCAGCGGTTTGCCCTGACGAATGGCTTCCACCACAGCTTCACCAACGATATGGTGCGCTTCGCGGAACGGTACACCTTTCGCAACCAGATAATCCGCCAGCTCCGTTGAGTTAGCATACCCTTGCTGCGCGGCTTCCTGGCAGCGCGGGCGTTTTACCTGAATGCCGTCCAGCACCAGCGCGCCCATATGCAGGCAGTCCAGCCAGGTGTCGAGTGCATCGAACAGCCCTTCTTTGTCTTCCTGCATATCTTTGTTGTACGCCAGCGGCAGGCCTTTCAGGGTCATCATCATGCCCGTCAGCGCGCCCTGCACGCGGCCACACTTACCACGAATGAGCTCCAGCGCATCCGGGTTTTTCTTCTGTGGCATCAGGGATGAACCGGAGGTTACGCGATCGGAAAGCTCCACGAAGCCCGCTTCGCCAGAGTTAAAGAAGATAAGGTCTTCCGCAAAGCGCGACAGATGCACCATGCCGATGGACGCATTCGACAGCAGTTCCAGCACGTGATCGCGATCGGAGACGCTGTCGAGGCTATTGCGGGTAGCCGAGGCAAAACCCAGCCAGCCTGCCAGCTGCTCACGGTCGATTTCATACGCCGTGCCTGCCAGCGCGCCGCAGCCGAGCGGGCTTACGTCCAGACGTCTTAACGTATCCTGTAAACGGCTTTCGTCACGGGCCAGCATTTCAACATACGCCAGGCACCAGTGCGCAAACGTCACCGGCTGTGCGCGCTGCAAATGCGTGTAGCCCGGCATTACCGCATCCTGATTATTCTTCGCCGTTTCCACCAGCGCCTGTTGCAGCTGACGGCTGGCGCTCAGCAGTTCAGTAATTGTGTCTTTGCACCACAGCTTCAGATCGGTGGCAACCTGGTCGTTACGGCTACGCCCGGTATGCAGCTTTTTTCCCAACTGACCCACTTTGTCGATGAGCTTGCCTTCTACCCAGCTGTGAATATCTTCGGCATCGCTCTCAAGAATTTGCTGTGGATTGGTACGAACTTCCTCCAGCAGCACGTTGAGCGCCTCTTCAAGCTGCTGTTGTTCGGCGGCCGTCAACACGTTAACCGTCACCAGCGCTTTAGACCAGGCCACAGAGCCAACGATGTCCTGCTCCGCCAGGCGATAGTCAAAGCGCAAAGAGTCGTTGAACAGTTTGAACCGTTGATCCGCTGCCTGAGTAAAACGCCCGCCCCAAAGTGCCATAACATGCATCCTTAAATTCGTTTATTTCTGCCGGATGGCGCTACGCTCATCCGGCCTACGCTATTGCAGGCCCGGCAAGCGCAGCGCCGCCGGGCAATAAAAAAATTAAGCCAGAATCCGCGTGCCGATTGGCGCGCCGTTGAAAAGCGACGGCAGCTGCTCAGCGTGACGCCAGGAGGCGATATCCACCGGGCGACCCAGCGTGCGGGCCGCATCCAGCGCAGCATTCACTTTAACGATCATGCCGTCGGTGATAATACCCTGGTCAATCAGCTGCTCCGCCTTCGCCGCAGTCATTTCCGCAATGCGCTGGCCTTTACCGTCCAGAATTCCGCTTACGTCAGAAAGCAGGATCAGATCGGCACCGAGCGTTGCCGCCAGCGCCGTCGCGGCCTGGTCGGCGTTAACGTTCATCAGCTGACCTTCTTCCGTCACGCCAATGGAGCTCACCACGGGCAGGAAACCACCTTCCAGCAGCGTATTAATCAGCTTTGGCGAACCCGGTTTCGCCAGCCCAACGTGGCCCAGCTCTTCATCCAGCTGCGTGACCTTTACGCTGTCGCCATCGCCAAGATACAGGCCAACGGAGGCGATATGGTGCTTCTTCGCCCACGCCAGCAACGTTTTGTTCGCTGTGCCTGCCAGCGCACCGGTGATGATATCAATCTGATCCGCAGGCGTGACGCGCAGTCCGTTCTTCTTTTTCACCGGCAGATTGAGCCCTTTCATCAGTTCATCCACCACGCAGCCGCCACCGTGAACAATCACCAGCGGGCGCTTGTGCTCCGCCCGGTAATTTACCAGCGCGCTGAACAGCCGCTCCAGCGCTTCTTCACTGTCCAGCAGCACACCACCGAGTTTGATAATCAAAGGATTCATCATCACGTATCCATTAAAGAAGAGACTGGGTTTCAGCAAAGCCGAAACGAATGTTGGCGCACTGCATCGCCTGAGCAGCTGCGCCTTTCAGCAGGTTATCCTCTGCAGCGACCACGATCAGGTGCTCGCCCTGAACGGCAAAGCCGATATCGCAGAACGGCAGGCCGACGACATTTTTCAGCGCCGGAACACCGTTGTTGTACAGACGAACCAAAGGTTTAGCGGCATACGCCTGAGCGAAGGTTTCCGCCACCTGTTCGCGGGTCACGCCCGGCTTCAGCCGACAGGTAATGGTTTCCAGAATACCGCGCTTAAAGTTACCCAGATGCGGAGTAAAAATCACCTCAGCACCTAAGTGAGTGGTAATTTCAGGATGATGGCGGTGGTTGAACACGCCGTAAGGCTGCAGGCTGACTTCGCAGAAGCTATTGGAAATCGCCGCTTTGCGCCCTGCTCCGCTGACGCCACTGGTGGCGTTGATCACCGGCCATTGGGAAAGATCTAACAGCCCGGCGTCGATCAGCGGCTTCAGGGAAAGCTGCGCCGCCGTTGGATAACAGCCCGGCACCGCAATCAGGTTCGTTTCTTTAATTTTGTCGCCGCACCACTCCGCCAGGCCGTAAACGGCTTGCTCAAGCAGCGCCGGATATTGATGGGTGAAGCCATAGTATTTCTGATAAAAATCAGCATCATTGACGCGAAACGCACCGGAAAGATCGAATACTACGCAGCCAGCGTCCAGGAACTGTGGAGCCAAATCGTGACTCACTTCATGCGCCGTAGCGAGGAACACCACGTCTACGCCCGCGCTGAAATCACGGATGTCGGACATCGGCTGTAGCGGCAAATCGACAATGCCTTTCAGTTGAGGATGCAGATCGGAGATTAGCTTACCGGCATCATTGCTTTGCGCTGAGACCGTCAAAGCGGTTATGTTCATATGCGGATGACGATTTACGTAGTTCACCAGCTCAGCGCCAGCATAACCGCTTGCGCCTACTATCAGCGTATTCAACATCGGGTTCCTTTATGCTCAACGATAATGTATTTTTATTCACAAATATTGCATGAATATTGATACTATCACGACCTGAGGTGTGTCAACAATGAAAAACAATTTACCGCCATTTATCGAGATTTACCGCGCATTGATCGCCACACCGTCCATCAGCGCCACCGAAGAATCCCTCGACCAGAGCAATGAAGGTTTAATCAATCTTCTGGCCGAGTGGTTTTCCACGCTGGGCTTTAAGGTAGAGATTCAGCCCGTTCCCGGAACCCGCCATAAATTCAATATGCTTGCCAGCACCGGTGAAGGCGCAGGCGGGCTGCTGTTAACGGGCCACACCGATACCGTACCATTCGACGACGGCCGCTGGACGCGGGATCCCTTCACCCTGACCGAGCACGACAACAAGCTTTACGGCCTGGGCACTGCCGACATGAAAGGCTTCTTCGCCTTTATTCTCGACGCCCTGCGCGACGTCGACGTGACGCAGCTGAAAAAGCCGCTCTACATTCTGGCCACCGCCGATGAAGAGACCAGCATGGCGGGCGCACGCTATTTCTCAGAATCAACAACTCTGCGTCCGGACTGCGCCATCATTGGTGAGCCAACCTCCCTGCAGCCGGTTCGCGCTCACAAAGGCCACATTTCCAGCGCCATTCGCGTGCTCGGTCAGTCGGGTCACTCCAGCGATCCGGACCGCGGCGTGAACGCCATCGAACTGATGCACGATGCGATTGGCAGAATTATGCAGTTGCGCGACTCGCTGAAAGAACGCTATCACTATGATGCTTTTGCCGTGCCTTACCCGACGCTAAACCTTGGGGCAATCCACGGCGGTGACGCGTCCAACCGAATTTGTGCCTGCTGCGAATTGCATATGGACATTCGTCCGCTGCCGGGCATGACGCTCGACGATCTTGAAGGGTTGTTAAACGATGCCCTGGCCCCGGTCAGTGAAAAATGGCCGGGCCGCCTGACGGTTTCAGAACTGCATCCCCCAATCCCAGGCTACGCCTGCCCGCCGGATCACCAGCTGGTACAGGTCGTGGAAAAACTGCTCGGCACGCAAACCGAAGTGGTGAACTACTGCACCGAAGCACCGTACATTCAGACGCTGTGCCCAACGCTGGTGCTCGGTCCGGGCTCAATTAATCAGGCGCACCAGCCGGATGAGTATCTCGAAACCCGGTTTATCAAACCTACGCGCGAGCTGATTACTCAGGTTGTGCATCATTTTTGTTGGCACTGATTTAACGGAAACGCCCGGCGGCGCAACGCTTACCGGGCCTACGTTCAAATACAGGCCGGAGAAACGCAGTGCCGCCC
Organism: Scandinavium sp.; assembly: GCF_032012665.1. Taxonomy (NCBI): domain Bacteria; kingdom Pseudomonadati; phylum Pseudomonadota; class Gammaproteobacteria; order Enterobacterales; family Enterobacteriaceae; genus Scandinavium; species Scandinavium sp. The sequence continues at coordinate 51,557 of NZ_DALZVG010000027.1, read as the reverse complement.
AGGTTAGTGATTCTCCTCACATTTCCATAAGCAGCGCTTATCTCGCTCTCTCGCAATTAAATTTCGCAAATTGTCGGCATTTATTCGTTTGCTGAACCGATTTCGCAGCAATTGACGTAGGGGTTTTTACGTGGCTTTATAAAGTGAACACGAGAAAAAACTGAATACCTTTGTCCGAACGATTTTGACTCACCGCACGCGGTGCCGTTGCGGCTGTGCAAAATCCAGGGACATACATAAATGAGATGGGGTGTCTGGGGTAATGAACGAACAATATTCCGCTTTGCGTAGTAATGTCAGTATGCTCGGTAAGGTGTTAGGGGAAACCATCAAGGATGCCCTTGGCGAAAACATTCTTGATCGCGTTGAAACCATTCGTAAGTTGTCAAAATCCTCCCGTGCGGGCAATGAAGCCAACCGCCAGGAGCTGCTCACCACGTTGCAAAATCTCTCCAACGACGAGCTGCTGCCGGTCGCCCGCGCCTTCAGTCAGTTTCTGAATCTGGCGAATACCGCCGAGCAATACCACAGCATTTCGCCCAACGGCGAAGCGGCCAGCAACCCGGAAGTCATTGCCCGCACTCTGCGTAAACTCAAAGATCAGCCGAACCTGAACGAAGCGACCATTAAAAAAGCCGTCGAGGCGCTGTCGCTGGAGCTGGTGCTGACTGCCCATCCGACGGAAATCACCCGCCGGACGCTGATCCACAAAATGGGCGAAGTGAATAGCTGCCTTAAGCAGCTGGATAATAAAGATATTGCCGACTATGAGCGCCACAGCCTGATGCGCCGTCTGCGCCAGCTGATTGCGCAGTCCTGGCACACTGATGAAATCCGTAAGCATCGCCCAAGCCCGGTCGATGAAGCCAAATGGGGCTTTGCGGTGGTCGAAAACAGCCTCTGGGAAGGCGTGCCAGATTACCTGCGCGAGCTCAACGAACAGCTGGAAGAAAACCTTGGCTATCAGCTGCCGGTTGACTTCGTGCCTGTCCGTTTCACCTCCTGGATGGGCGGCGACCGTGACGGTAACCCGAATGTGACCGCCGATATCACACGGACCGTACTGCTGCTCGGTCGCTGGAAGGCCACCGATCTGTTCCTGAAAGATATTCAACTACTTATCTCTGAACTCTCGATGGTCGACTGCACCGATGAGCTGCGTGAATACGTGGGTGAAGCGGGCGCCGCAGAACCGTATCGCTACCTGCTGAAAACTATCCGCAGCCAGCTGATGGCGACTCAGGCCTGGCTCGAAGCGCGTCTGAAAGGCGAGAAACTGCCAAAACCGGCGGGCCTGCTGACCCAGAATGAACAACTTTGGGAACCGCTTTACGCCTGCTACAAATCTCTTCAGGCCTGCGGCATGGGTATTATCGCCAACGGCGAGCTGCTCGACACCCTGCGTCGCGTGAAGTGTTTTGGCGTACCGCTGGTGCGTATCGACGTGCGTCAGGAAAGCACCCGCCATACCGAAGCGCTGGGCGAACTGACCCGCTATCTCGGCATCGGCGACTACGAAAGCTGGTCCGAAGCCGACAAACAGGCGTTCCTGATCCGCGAGCTGAACTCCAAGCGTCCGCTGCTGCCGCGCCAGTGGGAGCCAAGCGAAGAAACTCGCGAAGTGCTCGACACCTGCAAAGTCATTGCCGAAGCGCCGAAAGGCTCTGTCGCCGCGTACGTAATTTCGATGGCGAAAACGCCTTCCGACGTGCTGGCCGTGCACCTGCTGCTGAAAGAAGCGGGTATCGGCTTTGCGCTGCCGGTCGCGCCGCTGTTTGAAACCCTCGATGACCTCAATAACGCCAACGACGTCATGACGCAGCTGCTGAACATCGACTGGTATCGTGGCTTCATCTCCGGCAAGCAGATGGTGATGATTGGCTATTCCGACTCCGCAAAAGACGCGGGCGTGATGGCCGCCTCCTGGGCACAGTATCAGGCTCAGGACGCGCTGATCAAAACCTGTGAAAAAGCAGGTATTGAGCTGACGCTGTTCCACGGACGCGGCGGCTCCATTGGTCGTGGTGGTGCGCCTGCACACGCGGCACTGCTCTCTCAGCCGCCGGGTAGCCTGAAAGGCGGCCTGCGCGTGACCGAGCAGGGCGAGATGATCCGCTTCAAGTACGGCCTGCCTGAAGTGACCATCAGTAGCCTGTCGCTCTATACCAGCGCCATTCTGGAAGCCAACCTGCTGCCGCCGCCGGAACCGAAGCCGGAATGGCGTCATATCATGGCCAAACTGTCCGACATCTCCTGTGAGATGTACCGTGGCTACGTGCGTGAAAACAAAGATTTCGTGCCGTACTTCCGTTCCGCCACGCCGGAGCAGGAGCTGGGTAAACTGCCGCTGGGTTCACGCCCGGCGAAGCGCCGTCCGACCGGCGGCGTGGAATCGCTGCGCGCTATTCCGTGGATTTTCGCCTGGACGCAGAACCGCCTGATGCTGCCAGCCTGGCTCGGTGCCGGCGCCGCGCTGCAAAAAGTGGTGGAAGACGGCAAGCAGAGCGAACTGGAAGTCATGTGCCGCGACTGGCCATTCTTCTCTACCCGCCTGGGCATGCTGGAGATGGTGTTCGCCAAAGCCGACCTGTGGCTGGCGGAATACTACGATCAGCGCCTGGTGAAGAAAGAGCTGTGGCCATTAGGTGCCGAGCTGCGCCAGCTGCTGGAAGCGGACATCAAGGTGGTTCTGGATATCGCCAACGATTCACACCTGATGGCAGATTTACCGTGGATTGCCGAGTCTATCCAGCTGCGTAACATCTACACCGACCCGCTGAACGTGCTTCAGGCCGAACTGCTTCACCGTTCACGTCTGGCGGAAGAGCAAGGCAAAGAGCCGGACCCACGCGTTGAGCAAGCCCTGATGGTCACCATCGCGGGCGTGGCAGCAGGTATGCGTAATACAGGTTGATGGCCGGAAATGTCGGGTGGCGCTTTGCTTACCCGACCTGCGAAACCTCGCAGGCCCGGCAAATGCAGTACCACCGGGTAGCTAAAACAAAAATCCCCGCTCGAAAGCGGGGATTTTTTATACTAAACGCAGAATTACTGCAGGTCGAAGCGATCCAGGTTCATCACTTTCACCCATGCCGCGACGAAGTCTTTGACGAACTTCTCTTTGGCATCACCGCAGGCGTACACTTCCGCCAGCGCGCGCAGGACAGCGTTGGAACCAAACACCAGGTCTGCACGGGTTGCGGTGTACTTCACTTCACCGCTCTGACGGCAGCGACCCTCGAACAGCTCAGCAGACTCGTCTGTCGCTTTCCATTCGTTGCGCATATCCAGCAGATTAACGAAGAAGTCGTTGCTGAGGACGCCAGGACGGTCGGTGAATACGCCCGCTTTGCTACCATCGAAGTTAGCGCCCAACACGCGCAGACCCCCCACCAGCACGGTCAGTTCCGGCGCGGTCAGCGTCAGCTGCTGCGCTTTATCAATCAGCAGAGATTCCGTGGTTGCCGCATCCACACGAGCGCGGTAGTTACGGAAGCCATCGGCGACCGGCTTCATCAGGTTGAACATTTCAACGTCGGTCTGATCCTGACTTGCATCCACACGTCCTGGAATAAACGGCACCCGCACGCTAACGCCAGCGGCTTCTGCAGCCTGCTCAATGCCGACAACGCCCGCCAGTACGATAATATCTGCCAGTGATGCTTTACCAGACGCTTTCTGGATAGCTTCCAGCGCAGGCAGCGCTTTAGCCGCCACGGCGTTGACGTCCCAGTCGCGCTGAGGGGCCAGCGCCAGACGTGCACCGTTCGCGCCACCGCGCTTATCGCCGCCACGGAAGGTGGAAGCAGAGGCCCAGGCGACGGAAACCAGTTCGCTGACGGAAAGACCCGCATGGGCAATCTCTGCCTTCAGTTTGTCGATATCCGCAGGCGTCGGGCTGTGGGTCGCTTTCGGCAGCGGATCCTGCCAAATCAGATCTTCTTTCGGCACTTCCGGGCCGATGTAACGCGCTTTTGGCCCCATATCACGGTGGGTCAGTTTGAACCACGCACGGGCAAAGGCTTCGTTAAACGCTTGTGGATCGTTGAGGAAGCGACGGGAAATTTTGTCGAAATCCGGATCGAAACGCAGCGTCAGGTCAGTAACCAGCATGGTTGGCTTACGTTTTTTCGATGGGTCGAACGGATCGGGAATGATTTCTGGCGCATCGACCGCTTCAAACTGGATAGCCCCGGCCGGACTGCGGGTCTGCACCCACTCGTATTTGTACAGGTTTTCGAAGAAGTAGTTGCTCCATTGGGTTGGGGTCTGCGTCCAGACCACTTCCAGACCGGAGGTAATGGCATCTGCGCCAACGCCGCTGCCGTGCGTGCTGGCCCAGCCCAGGCCCTGGGATTCAATCGGCGCAGCTTCCGGATCGGCACCCACATTTGTGGCCGACCCGGCACCGTGGGTTTTACCCAGGGTGTGACCACCGGCGATCAACGCAACGGTCTCTTCGTCGTTCATGCCCATGTTGCCAAAGGTAGCGCGAATGGCGGATGCCGCAGAGAGCGGTTCACCGCTGGCGTTTGGCCCTTCCGGGTTAACGTAAATCAGGCCCATCTCGGTGGCCGCAAGCGGGCGTTTCGCCAGTTCTTCCGGATCACGGTGCTTCAGCCAGGTGGTTTCATCACCCCAGTTCACGTCCATATCCGGTTCCCAGACGTCTTCACGTCCGGCACCAAAGCCGAAAGTACGGAAGCCGGAGTTTTCCAGCGCCACGTTACCGGCCAGGATGAACAGGTCAGCCCAGGAGATTTTCTGACCGTATTTTTGTTTGATTGGCCACAGCAGACGGCGGGCCTTGTCGAGACTGACGTTATCCGGCCAGGAGTTGAGCGGCGCAAAGCGCTGCTGGCCGCGACCAGCACCGCCACGGCCATCAACGGAGCGGTAGGTTCCTGCACCGTGCCACGCCATACGGATAAACAGGCCTGCATAGTTACCCCAGTCGGCTGGCCACCAGGGTTGAGAGTCGGTTAACAGCGCTTTGAGATCGCCTTTCAGGGCGGAGTAGTCCAGTTTGCTGAATTCTTTACGGTAATCAAAATCTTCGCCCAGTGGATTCGAGCGGCTGGAGTGCTGATTGAGGAGATCGACCCGAAGCTGTTTCGGCCACCAGTCACGGCTGCTGGTTCCGGCTCCTGCGCTTTCATCATGACCGCCCTGATGAAACGGGCATTTTCCTGCGGATGCTGCGTTATGATCGTTTTCGTTATTGCTCATCTTCCTGCTCCCTTCAGTGTTTTCATACCAGGATATACAGCTCTGCAGATTAGTTATAGATGATAAAATCTACAGATTTGATAGTTGTTTCCTTCTGGCCATCCACACGATAACAAAAGTTCTTCATAGAAATGTCGACGCGTCCGTAAACTTTCGACAATAACCCTGGATTATGCAAGGTAAACAGGTCAATGATCTGTCAGCATTTCTTCGTAATTTAAGCGAAAGCTAAGGCGGGAAAAGAGAGGCACAAAAAATAAGGCCCTCGGGAGAGGGCCTTATCGTTACGCCGGGCGCACGCCCAGCGTATGGCAGATAGCGTAGCTCATTTCAGCACGGTTCAACGTGTAGAAATGGAAGTCCTTGACGCCTTCGCGACTGAGGATTTTCACCATGTCCATAGCGATGTTCGCGCCCACCAGCTTGCGGGTTTCGGCATCGTCGTCCAGCCCTTCAAACATTTTCGCCATCCATGTCGGGATGCGTACGTTGGTCATATCAGCAAATTTCTTCGCCTGTTTGAAGTTCGACACCGGCAGAATACCGGGAATGATTTCCACGTCGATGCCGGTTGACGCGCAGCGGTCGCGAAAACGCAGGTAGCTTTCAACGTCAAAGAAGAACTGGGTAATCGCGCGGCTTGCGCCAGCATCGACTTTGCGCTTCAGGTTCAGCAGGTCCGCCTGTGCGCTTTTCGCCTCCGGGTGTACTTCCGGATAAGCGGCGACGGAAATATCGAAGTCACCGACTTCTTTCAGCAGGCCGACCAAATCCGCCGCGTACATATCCGGCTTTCCGCTGCCCGGCGGCAGGTCGCCGCGCAAAGCGACGATATGGCGGATGCCGTTATTCCAGTAATCCTGGGCAATGGCGCGCAGCTCGTCGCGGGAAGCGTCAATACAGGTCAGATGTGGGGCGGCTTCCAGCCCGGTTCTCTCCTTGATACCTTTAATGATGCTGTGAGTGCGGTCACGCTCGCCGGAGTTTGCCCCGTAGGTGACGGACACAAATTTCGGCTTCAGGCTGCTCAGTCGATCGATAGAAGCCCATAAGGTCTGCTCCATTTCACTGGTGCGCGGCGGAAAAAACTCGAAGGAAACATTAATCTGGCCCTGTACTTCGGCCAGGCTCTGATTCAGGGCTTCCCGCTGGTTGGCGTGAAAAAAGCTCATACCTTACCTCTTCAATCTTCTGTGTTGTTTATTATGTTATGAGCATCTATACGTTTAGACGTCCAGAAGTCAAAAATGACTGAAAAGCGACGGGCAGTCAACTAAAAATAACGCACAAGGAGTGAGGTTTGTTCAGGGAAGGTGAAAATTATTCATAAGGCAGAGGCAGTGCCCGGCGGCGAAAGCTTGCCGGGCCTGCCCTGAATGCAGGCGCAGAAGAGGCTACAGCAGCTGCGCCAGACGGTTAATGTCCGACTGAATCGCCCCGGCAGTGACGTCACGACCCGCACCCGGACCGCGAATCACCAGCGGGTTATCACGATACCAGCGGCTTTCGATGGCAAAAACGTTATCACAAGGCAGCAGCGCCGCCAGCGGGTGTTCCTGACGCACAGCCTCCACGCCAACACGCGCTTTACCGTTGGCGTCGAAGCGAGCCACATAGCGCAGCACCAGTCCCATTTCCTGTGCCGCCTCCAGGCGCTGAATCATCTGCTCATTCAGCTCATCGCCGTTCTCAAAGAAGTGATCGATAGACCCCTCTTCGCAGTGCGATGGCACCAGAGACTCCACGCGTACCTGATCGGGCTCGATGTCATAACCCGCTTCACGGGCGAGGATCACCAGCTTGCGCATCACGTCTTTACCGGACAGATCCACGCGCGGATCGGGCTCGGTCAGCCCTTGCTGCCACGCCTGATCCACCAGCTCCGTAAACGGTACCGTGCCGTCAAATTGCAGGAACAGCCAGGAGAGGGTTCCGGAGAAAATACCGCTGATGGCGAGGATGGAATCACCGCTTTCACGCAGATCACGAACGGTATGGTTTACCGGCAGGCCCGCGCCGACGGTGGCGTTATACAGCCAGTGGCGTCCGGTTTTCTCAAACGCATCGTGAATCTGGCGATACTTATCGCTGGTGCTCGCGCCCGCCAGCTTATTGGCGCTGATCACGTGGAAACCGTGGCTGGCAAAATCCAGATACTGATCGGCGAGCTGAGCGCTTGCGGTGACATCAAGCACCACCAGGTCATCGTATGGATGCGCACGCATCCACAGGAAAAGCGACTCTTCATCCTGCTCAACCGCTTCATCGTTAAAGAAGGCGAGCGCGCGGCTGGCGTCGAGCCCTTCGTAGTTGAGCAGGCTGCGGCTGCTGTCCACCACGCCTGCCAGCACAAATTCAAACCCGGTGCGCGCTGAGAGCGTACTTTGCTCACGGGAAAACAGCTCCAGCCAACGAGAACCGATGTTACCTTTGCCGAACAGTATCAGGCCGATGCGTTTTTCCGCACGGAAGAGCGACTGATGCAGGCCCTGAATCAGGCTCTCCGTTGGGCCAGTGCGCAGCACTGCCACCAGGCTGATGCCCTCTTCCGACTGCCAGGTAAACTCGACCGGCTGGCCTTTCAGCTGCTGCCAGAAACGGTGGCAGTGCAGCGGATTACGGGTGACGCCCGCCCCGACCATTGCGATAAGCGCCAGACCCTGACGCAGGCGCAGTTCGCCCGGCAGGCCCGCCTCATCCAGCAATTTCAGGGCGCTGTCGGCGACTTCGGCGGTGTAGCAGAATTGCAGCAGGTGGCGGTCGGTATGCACGCCGACGGCCAACGGGCGCACCTGCGAACGTTTAAGAATCAGGTCGATCTCTTTCTGCGCAAGCTTAAAGTCCTGGCTGGCAGGCACCTGGAACTCAATCAGGCAAACGTCGTCATGGCTGGTAACGATACGGGCCCCGGTGCCGGAAGCCAGCACGCGTTCGATGCGGGTGGAACCCTGATCGGGGGTGTAGCTACAGCGAAGTTGCAGATCGATGTCGCTGCCGGAAACGGGTTGCAGCGTGCGGGCATGCAGTACCGGCGCAGCCAGACGCGCCAGTTCACTCGCTTCATCAAGACGCAGCAGAGGAAGCAGGCACGCATCTTTGACTTTACGCGGGTCGGCGCTGTAAACCCCGGCGACGTCGCTCCAGATGGTGACGCGGGAAACGCCGGCCAGCGCGCCAATCTGTGTGGCGGAGTAGTCGGAACCGTTGCGGCCCAGCAGTACGGTTTCGCCCGCGTTATTGCGGCTAATAAACCCGGTCACCACCAGACGTTTATTCGGGTGCTGTGCCAACAGCTGCTGGAGCAACGGGAAAGAAAGGCCTTCATCAACCTGAGGCTGAGCGGCACGCTCGGCGCGTAAAAATGAACGGGCATCGAGCCAGGCCGCGTCCAGGCCCTGCTGTTGCAGCACGGCGGACATTAAACGCGCAGACCACACTTCACCGTGGCCCACCACTTCGGCGTACACGGCGTCATTCACGCCGCCGTCGAGGAGTACGGCCAGACGTTCAAGATCGTGGATGAACTCCGCAATCATGCCGTCGGCCACGTCGGCAGGCAGCAGGCCAGTCATCAACTCAATCTGATAACGGCGCAGCGACTGCTGAACCTGATGCGCAGAAAGGCGATCCGTCTGGCTGAGCTTCAGCCAGTTGATCAACTGGTTGGTGGTGCTGCCAGCGGCGGAGACGACCATCATGTCATCAGGCTGCGAGTGTTCAGCCATAATGCCTGCCACGCGCAGGTAACATTTCACATCCGCCAGACTACTGCCACCAAACTTGTGCAGTTGACGACCCTTCGCCCCTGCCTGCGCTATCACACTCATGTTTACCCCTCGTTTGCTGCCCGGAACCCATTTTCCAGGTCGGCAATTAAATCTTCACTGTCTTCAATACCGGTCGAAATACGCAGCAGCGTTTCCGAAATACCCGCCGCCGCTCGGGCTTCTGGCGCCATGCCCGCGTGGGTCATGGTCGCCGCGTGAGAAATCAGGCTTTCCACACCGCCCAGCGATTCTGCCAGCGTGAACAAAGAGAGCCCACTCAGGAAACGACGAAGCGTATTTTCATCGCCGTCCAGTTCAAAGCTGAGCATCGCACCAAACCCTTTCTGCTGGCGGGCGGCAATCTCATGTCCCTGGTTCTCCGGCAGGGAAGGATGATACAGCTTTTTCACCAGCGGTTGCTGCTTCAGGAACTCAACAATCGCCGTGGCGTTACGCTGCGCCACTTCCATACGTGGACTCAGCGTCCGCAGGCCGCGCAGGAGCAGGTAGCTGTCGAAAGCGCTGCCGGTGACGCCGATATTATTTGCCCACCATGCCAGTTCGGTGACGGTTTCCTGATCTTTAGCAATCACTACGCCCGCCACCACGTCAGAGTGACCATTAAGGTATTTGGTGCAGGAGTGCAGCACCAGATCGGCCCCCAGCGCCAGCGGATTTTGCAGCGCCGGGCTCAGGAAGGTGTTATCCACCACGCTGACGGCACCCGCCGCACGCGCCAGCTCGCAAATTTTTGCAATATCCACGACGCGCAACAACGGATTACTTGGGCTTTCGATCAGCACCAGCTTCGGTTTTTCGGCCAGCGCCGCCTTTAACGCCTGTTCATCACCCTGATCGACAAACAGCACGCGGTAGCAGCCGCGTTTCGCAAGGCTGTCGAACAGGCGATAGCTTCCGCCATAGCAGTCGTGCGGCGCCACCAGCAGATCGCCAGGCTTCAGGAAAACGGTCGTCACCAGATGAATCGCCGACATACCGGTGTTGGTTAGTACCGCACCTGCCCCGCCTTCCAGCTCGGCCAGCGCCCGCTGAACGACATCACGCGTCGGGTTACCACGACGGGAATAGTCGTGCGCACGCGGCTCATTGAATCCGGTGAAGTTATAGGTGCTGGAAAGGTGAATCGGGGGGACAACGCAGCCATATTGCTCGTCATCATTTAACCCGCTACGCACTGCGATGGTGGCTTGTTTACGCGTCATGGTGAATCGTTCCTGGCTTTAGCGATGAAAAGTCAGGCCTCAGAGTAACCACTGCCACAATAGACGTCAATACATCTGGACATCTAAACTTCTTTGCGTATAGATTGAGCAATCGGGAAATAGCCGTTAAAATTACCTGCATTAGCGCACATCCACGGTGGCTTTGCTGGTGTCATGGTCACACCTCTCAGGTAAACTGTGCGACATTCTGGTTCGGGCGCGCGCCTGAACCTTTTATTCATGATTAGAGGATTAGAGTCTCATGGCTGAATGGAGCGGCGAATATATCAGCCCCTACGCTGAGCACGGTAAGAAGAGTGAGCAGGTCAAAAAAATTACGGTGTCCATTCCACTGAAGGTCCTGAAGATCCTCACTGATGAACGCACCCGCCGCCAGGTGAACAACCTGCGCCACGCCACCAACAGCGAGCTGCTGTGTGAAGCGTTCCTGCATGCGTTTACCGGCCAACCGCTGCCGAACGATGAAGATCTGCGTAAAGAGCGCAGTGATGAGATCCCGGAAGCGGCGAAGATTATTATGCGTGAACTGGGTATCGACCCGGAGACGTGGGAATACTGAGCTTGCAGAAACAAAAAAGGCGCCTTTCGGCGCCTTTTTTTCGGTTCGCTTATTTTGCGCCCGGGATGCTGAAACGCTTGTTGAAGCGGTCAACACGGCCACCGGTAGCAACGTCACGCTGCTTGCCAGTGTAGAACGGGTGGCATTTGCCGCACACGTCCAGGTTCAGATCGTGACCAACGGTAGAGTTGATCTTCATGATGTTACCGCAAGAACAAGTTGCAGTAACTTCTGCGTAATTTGGGTGAATACCTTTTTTCATGGGAAACCTCAGTGAAGGCCGCGTCGCTCTTCCAGCCCTAACGCCAGACACCACGCGAAGTTAATAGTATAGTTCGTTTGATACCGCATTAATGCGCATCAAAGGCGGCGAATCATACAGAATTTAACCAGGGGTTGCAATCTGATCCGCGCTCCCTGAATAACAATGTGTATACTAACTCCCCCTTTTTCAAGCCAGGAAGAGTCGATGCCCGTCGCACACGTTGCCCTGCCCGTTCCGCTTCCCCGCACCTTTGACTACCTGCTGCCTGACGGCGTAAGCGCTCAGGCCGGATGTCGCGTGCGCGTGCCCTTTGGCAAGCAGGAGCGCGTGGGGATTGTCGTGTCGGTGAGCAACGATAGCGAATTACCGCTCAACGAGCTGAAAAGCGTCGTGGAAGTGCTGGACGATGAACCGGTGTACTCCTCTGCCGTCTGGCGCATGCTGCAATGGGCCGCAGACTATTATCATCATCCCATTGGCGACGTACTGTTCCACGCTCTGCCCATTCTGCTACGTCAGGGAAAACCGGCCAGCCCGGCCCCGCTCTGGTACTGGTACGCGACAGAACAGGGCCAGGCCGTCGATATTAGCACCCTTAAACGATCGGCAAAGCAGCAACAAGCTTTAGCGGCGCTGCGTCAGGGGAAAATCTGGCGCCACCAGGTCGCTGACCTGGAATTTAATGACGCCGCGCTTCAGGGCCTGCGTAAAAAAGGCTACTGCGATCTGGCAAGTGAAGCGCCAGCGTTAACGGACTGGCGCCACGGCTACGCGGTGACCGGCGAGCGTCTGCGTCTGAACACAGAACAGGCCACCGCCGTGGGTGCGATTCACAGCGCCTCGGATAAATTCTCCGCCTGGCTGCTGGCGGGCGTGACGGGTTCCGGTAAAACGGAAGTCTATCTGAGCGTGCTGGAAAACGTACTGGCCCAGGGCAAGCAGGCGCTGGTGATGGTGCCGGAAATCGGCCTGACGCCGCAAACTATCGCCCGCTTTCGCGAACGCTTTAACGCCCCGGTTGAGGTGCTGCACTCCGCCCTGAACGACAGCGAGCGGCTGTCCGCCTGGCTGAAAGCCAAAAATGGCGAAGCGGCCATCGTGATCGGCACGCGCTCTTCCTTATTTACCCCGTTTAAAAACCTTGGCGTGATCGTCATCGACGAAGAGCACGACAGCTCCTACAAACAGCAGGAAGGCTGGCGCTATCACGCCCGTGATTTAGCCGTCTGGCGGGCACACAGTGAGCAAATTCCGATTATTCTGGGTTCCGCCACGCCGGCGCTGGAAACGCTGCATAACGTTCGCCAGGGGAAATACCATCAGCTGAAGCTGACCAAACGCGCAGGTAATGCCCGACCGGCGAATCAGCACGTGCTGGATTTGAAAAGCCAGCAGCTGCAGGCCGGACTTTCCCCGGCGCTTATCAGCCGCATGCGCCAGCATTTGCAGGCGGATAACCAGGTTATTTTATTCCTCAACCGACGCGGCTACGCTCCGGCACTGCTGTGTCACGAATGCGGCTGGATTGCCGAATGCCCGCGCTGCGACAGCTATTACACCCTGCATCAGGGCCATCGCCATCTGCGCTGCCACCACTGTGACAGCCAGCGCCCGATCCCGCGCCAGTGTCCGTCGTGCGGCTCCACGCATCTCGTGCCGGTTGGCTTAGGCACAGAACAGCTCGAAGAAGCGCTGGCACCGCTTTTTGCGAACGTGCCGATTTCCCGTATCGATCGCGACACTACCAGCAGAAAAGGCGCGCTGGAACAGTACCTCGCCGAAGTGCATCGCGGCGGTGCGCGTATCCTGATTGGCACGCAGATGCTGGCGAAGGGCCATCACTTCCCGGACGTGACGCTGGTTGCATTGCTCGATGTAGACGGTGCGCTGTTTTCTGCAGATTTCCGCTCCGCTGAACGCTTCGCACAGCTTTATACCCAGGTGTCAGGCCGTGCCGGACGCGCAGGCAAACAGGGCGAAGTGATTTTGCAGACGCATCATCCTGAGCACCCGCTGCTGCAAACCTTGCTGCATCAGGGATATGACGCTTTCGCCCAGCAGGCTTTAGCGGAACGCCAGTCGCTTCAGCTGCCGCCGTGGACCAGCCACGTGCTGATTCGTGCTGAAGATCACGATAACCAGCAGGCACCGCTGTTTCTTCAGCAATTGCGAAACCTGCTTCAGGCAAGCCCGCTGGCAGATGACAAACTCTGGCTGCTCGGCCCGGTGCCTGCTCTGGCGCCCAAACGCGGCGGCCGATGGCGCTGGCAGATTGTGCTGCAACACCCGTCACGCCTGCGTTTGCAGCATATCGTCGGCGGCGCGATGGCGCTGATTAACACCCTTCCTGCCTCCCGGAAAGTAAAATGGGTGCTCGACGTGGACCCCATCGAGGGCTAACCCCTTGCGCTGAGAAGCAGATCGAAAAATTTCGCATCCGTCACAATTTTAATGAAATTTGTGTAACTCCCTGGCGTGACTCTCTGATACAAAAGAGAGAGTTGTCAGAGACAGCGGATGTCTCTGCCCCCGGCCGCGAGGAGAACCCAGGTGAAGTCCAATAAAGAGGTTGCTGCAGCAACCATGAAGGATGTTGCAGAAAAAGCAAATGTCTCAACGGCAACGGTTTCCCGGGCGTTGATGAATCCCGATAAAGTTTCGCAGTCCACGCGCAACAAAGTGGAAAAGGCCGCACTGGAAGTGGGCTATTTTCCCCAGGCGCTCGGGCGTAGCTCAAAACGAAACGAGTCGCGCACCATTCTGGTGATTGTGCCGGACATCTGCGATCCCTTCTTTAGCGAAATCATCCGCGGCATTGAAGTCACGGCCGCCGCGCAGGGATATCTGGTGCTGATTGGCGACTGCGCCCATCAGAATCAGCAGGAAAAAACCTTCATCGACCTCATCATCACCAAGCAAATTGACGGCATGCTGCTGCTGGGCTCGCGACTGCCGTTTGACGCCAGCATTGAGGAGCAGCGTAATCTGCCGCCAATGGTGATGGCTAACGAATTTGCGCCAGAGCTGGAACTGCCAACGGTGCATATTGATAACCTGACGGCCGCCTTTAACGCCGTCAATTTCCTGCATGAGCTCGGACACCAGCGCATCGGCTGTATCGCCGGGCCGGAAGAGATGCCGCTGTGCCACTACCGCCTGCAGGGTTACGTTCAGGCTCTGCGTCGCAGTGGAATAACCGTTGACCCGCACTATATCGCCCGGGGGAATTTCACCTATGAAGCCGGTGCGAACGCGCTTGAGCAGCTACTGGCGCTGCCGCAGCCGCCAACGGCCGTTTTCTGTCATAGCGATATCATGGCCCTGGGCGCGCTTTCGCTGGCAAAACGCCGCGGGCTGAAAGTACCGGACGATCTGTCGATTATCGGCTTCGATAATATCTCGCTGGCTGAGTTCTGCGATCCGCCGCTCACCACAGTTTCTCAGCCACGTTTCGCGATTGGGCGCGAGGCCATGCTGTTACTGCTCGATCAGCTTAGCGGGCAAAATGTCAGTAGCGGTTCCCGCTTGCTGGACTGCGAACTCATTGTCCGGGGTAGTACCACAAAAAATAAGCCTTAAACTAAACGGCTTTCGGAGTTGCGGTTCTGGTCAAAGCTCCGTCGCTTAAGTAACATGGCGGGCTGACGAACGAATAAATACAGCGAAACGACAGTGGCACAACGAGATTATGTCAGCCGCAGCAAACCTGCAGCTTCGCGGCGCAAAAAGAATCCTTCAAGGAATTCACGGAAAAAGCAAAGTAGCCTTCCTGCTGTCTCACCAGCCATGGTCGCTATTGCTGCGGCTGTGCTGGTTGCCTTTATCGGTGGCCTGTACTTCATCACCCATCATAAAAAAGAAGAGGCGGAAGCCCTTCAGGGCCGCCAGGCGACGGGCAATGGCCTGCCGCCGAAGCCGGAAGAGCGCTGGCGCTACATCAAAGAGCTGGAAAGCCGCCAGCCGGGCGTGCGCGCGCCAACCGAACCCTCTGCGGGCGGCGAGGTGAAAAATGCCGATCAGCTGACCGACGAGCAGCGTCAGCTGCTGGCACAAATGCAGGCGGACATGCGCCAGCAGCCCACTCAGCTGACAGAAGTGCCGTGGAACGAGCAGACGCCAGCCCAGCGCCAGCAAACGCTGCAGCGCCAGCGTCTTCAGCAGCAGGCGCAACAGCAGGTTCAGCAGCAACAATGGACGCAGACTCAGCCAGTGCAGGCGCCGCGCACCCAGTCTCGCGTGACGGAGCAGCCGTATCAGGCCCCACGCACGGTTCAGAGCCAGCCTGCACAGCAGCCACGCCAGGCTCAGCCGAAGCAAACCACGCAGCAGCCGTATCAGGATTTGCTGCAAACGCCAACGCACACCACGGCAAGCCAGCCTAAAACCCAGCAGGCCGTCCCGGTGACGCGTGAACCAGAGCCTGCGAAGCAAACGGCAGAGAAAAAAGATGAGCGCCGCTGGATGATTCAGTGTGGCTCGTTCAAAGGGGCCGATCAGGCCGAAACCGTTCGCGCCCAGCTGGCATTTGAAGGATTCGACTCCCGCATCACCACCAACAACGGCTGGAACCGCGTAGTCATTGGCCCACTGAAAGGTAAGGAAAATGCCGACGGCACCATCTCTCGCCTGAAGGTCGCCGGACACGCAAACTGCATTCGTCTCGCCGCCGGGGGTTGAAACCCCCAAAATCCCCCCCATCTATAAATGCATTCTGCCCCGTACACCGTGCGGGGCCTGTATTCTGCTTCACACCCAGGGGGTCCTCTCGTGACAACAATAGTCAGTGTTCGTCGTAACGGTCATGTCGTTATCGCCGGTGATGGTCAGGCCACGCTTGGCAACACCGTCATGAAAGGCAACGTGAAAAAAGTCCGTCGTTTGTACAACGACAAAGTGATCGCCGGTTTTGCGGGCGGCACTGCGGATGCCTTCACGCTGTTTGAACTGTTCGAACGCAAGCTGGAAATGCATCAGGGACATCTGGTGAAAGCGGCGGTTGAGCTCGCCAAAGACTGGCGTACCGACCGCATGCTGCGCAAGCTTGAAGCGCTGCTTGCCGTTGCCGACGAAACCGCATCTCTCATCATTACCGGGAACGGCGACGTCGTTCAGCCAGAAAACGATTTGATTGCCATTGGCTCCGGCGGCCCGTATGCCCAGGCCGCAGCCCGTGCGCTGCTGGAAAACACCGAGCTCAGCGCTCGTGACATTGCGGAAAAAGCGTTAGGTATTGCAGGCGATATTTGCATCTACACCAACCATTTCCACACTATCGAAGAATTACCTTCTAAAGCGTAAGGATCTCAAATGTCTGAAATGACCCCACGCGAGATTGTCAGCGAACTCGACAAACACATTATCGGCCAGGACGACGCCAAGCGTTCTGTGGCTATCGCCCTGCGTAACCGCTGGCGTCGTATGCAGCTTGACGAAGAGCTGCGTCATGAAGTGACCCCGAAGAATATTCTGATGATCGGTCCGACCGGCGTCGGTAAAACCGAAATCGCCCGTCGTCTGGCGAAGCTGGCTAACGCACCGTTCATCAAAGTCGAAGCGACTAAGTTCACCGAAGTGGGCTATGTTGGTAAAGAAGTGGACTCTATCATCCGCGATCTGACCGATGCCGCCGTCAAAATGGTGCGCATGCAGTCCATCGACAAAAACCGCTATCGTGCGGAAGAGATGGCGGAAGAGCGTATTCTCGATGTGCTGATCCCGCCGGCCAAAAACAACTGGGGCCAGTCGGAACAACCTCAGGAACCTTCAGCCGCACGTCAGGCGTTTCGCAAAAAACTGCGTGAAGGTGAGCTTGATGACAAAGAAATTGAAATCGATCTCGCTGCTGCGCCGATGAACGTCGAAATTATGACGCCGCCGGGCATGGAAGAGATGACCAGCCAGCTGCAGTCGATGTTCCAGAACCTCGGCGGCCAGAAACAAAAGCCGCGTAAGGTGAAAATCAAAGACGCCATGAAGCTGCTAATTGAAGAAGAAGCGGCGAAGCTGGTGAACCCGGAAGAGCTGAAGCAGGCCGCAATCGACGCCGTTGAACAGCACGGGATCGTGTTCATCGATGAAATCGACAAAATCTGTAAGCGCGGCGGTAACTCCTCCGGCCCGGATGTGTCCCGCGAAGGCGTTCAGCGTGACCTGCTGCCGCTGGTGGAAGGCTGCACCGTATCCACCAAGCACGGGATGGTGAAAACCGACCACATTCTGTTTATCGCCTCCGGTGCTTTCCAGGTGGCCAGCCCGTCTGACCTGATCCCTGAGCTGCAGGGTCGTTTGCCTATTCGCGTTGAGCTGAAGGCGCTGACCACCCACGATTTCGAGCGTATTCTGACCGAACCGAACGCCTCCGTTACCGTGCAGTACAAAGCGCTGATGGGCACCGAAGGCGTGAACATCGACTTCACCGACGACGGCATTAAACGCATTGCTGAAGCAGCCTGGCAGGTGAACGAATCCACCGAAAACATCGGTGCCCGTCGCCTGCACACCGTGCTGGAACGCCTGATGGAAGACATCTCTTACGACGCCAGCGAACGTCAGGGTGAATCCTTTACCATTGATGCAGAATATGTGAGCAAACATCTGGATGCGTTAGTGGCAGATGAAGATCTGAGCCGTTTTATCCTATAATCCCGGTAACTGCATTTTCATCACTGTTGATGGGGGCTCTGGCCCCCATTTTTATTGGCCGGAATAATGACTGAACAATCACTGAGTCGTACCCAGGCATGGCTGGAAAGCCTGCGCCCGAAAACATTACCGCTGGCGTTTGCCGCCATCGTCGTCGGAACGGCGCTTGCCTGGTGGCAGGGTCATTTCAATCCGCTGGTTGCTCTGCTGGCGCTCGTCACCGCCGGGCTGCTGCAAATTCTGTCGAACCTGGCGAATGACTATGGCGATGCGGTGAAAGGCAGCGACAAGCCCGATCGCATTGGGCCGCTGCGCGGGATGCAAAAGGGCGTTATCACCAAAGAGCAGATGAAGCGGGCGTTGATTATCACCGTGGCGCTGATTTGCATCTCAGGTATTGCGCTACTTGTTGCTTCGTACCAGACGATGCAAGATTTTATCGGCTTCCTGGTGCTTGGCGGGGTGTCGATTATTGCCGCCATCACCTATACCGTCGGCACGCGCCCGTATGGCTACATTGGGCTTGGCGATGTTTCCGTGCTGATTTTCTTCGGCTGGCTCAGCGTAATGGGCAGCTGGTATCTTCAGGCGCACACGCTTGAACTGTTAACGTTCCTGCCTGCCACGGCCTGCGGATTACTCGCCACGGCCGTGCTGAATATTAATAATCTGCGTGATATCAACAGCGATCGCGAGAACGGTAAAAACACCCTCGCCGTGCGTCTGGGGCCGGTTAACGCTCGCCGCTATCATACCGTTCTGCTGCTGGGCGCGCCGCTTTGCCTGGCGTTATTTAACCTGCTGGCGCTGCATAGCCCGTGGGGTTGGCTGTTTATTCTCGCTCTGCCGTTGCTTATCAGGCAGGCGCGTTTTGTCCTGACCCATCGCGACCCGGTCGATATGCGCCCAATGCTGGAACGCACGGTTAAAGCGGCTCTGCTGACTAACCTGTTGTTTGTGGTTGGGATTATTCTAAACCATGCGTTCGCTTAACTGACAAATATCAATTAACAATTGATGATTTTGCCAACAATGCGATTCGCACGATATACTGAAAACACTCACAGCTTCTGAACGTTAAGCCTATGAAATACGATACATCCGAGCTTTGCGACATCTACCAGGAAGATGTCAATGTCGTTGAACCGCTGTTCTCCAACTTTGGCGGACGGTCGTCGTTTGGTGGACAAATCATCACGGTGAAGTGTTTCGAGGATAACGGGCTCCTGTACGATATGCTCGAACAGAACGGTCGTGGCCGCATCCTGTTAGTGGATGGCGGTGGCTCCGTGCGCCGGGCACTGATTGACGCCGACCTCGCGCGCCTGGCCGTGCAAAATGAATGGGAAGGCATGGTGGTTTACGGTGCCGTCCGTCAGGTTGATGACCTGGAAGAGCTGGACATCGGTATTCAGGCGATGGCGGCTATTCCGGTCGGTGCCGCAGGAGAAGGCATTGGTGAAAGCGACGTGCGCGTGAACTTCGGCGGTGTTACGTTCTTCTCCGGCGACCATCTCTATGCCGACAATACCGGCATTATCCTGTCGGAAGACCCGCTCGACATTGAATAAGCGCTTCTGAAAAAGGCCTTCTCACTGAGAAGGCCTTTTTGTTTGCGGCAAACTTACTGGATCTTGCCTAAAAAGTCGCGTTTGCCCAGCGGCACGCCCGCCTGACGCAAAATGCCGTAGGCCGTGGTGGAATGGAAAAAGAAGTTCGGAACGGCGAACTGCCATACGAAGCTTTGAGCGGTGAAGTTCAGCTGATGCTCGCGGGCCTGAACCATCACCGGACGCTGATCGTCACCTGCGAGCTGTTCATCGCTGATGCTTTTCATATAAGCGATAGTGGCTGCGATGCGTGCCTGAAGCTCGGCAAACGTAGCTTCGTTATCTTCCATCACTGGCGCGTCAACGTCCGCCAGGCGGGCAATCGCGCGCTTAGCCATATCGCAGGCAACCTGTACCTGACGCTTCAGCGGGAACATATCGTCCGCCAGCTTCGCCTCCAGTAGCGTAGCCTCCTGAACCCCCTGCTCTTTTGCCCAGGCCGCGCTCTTTGCCAGAACGGCATCCAGACTCACCAGCCCGTGAATAAACTGCGCTTTCATTTCGCTATACAGTGACATTTTCAGCTTCCTTAATGGTGGTAAACCCATCGAGAATAAACTCAGGGCATAACGAAGAGTAGCGCGAATTGTGCGCCAATACGTTGAACCTGAGGGCATAAAAAAATCCGTAGCCCCAGAGGGTTACGGATTCTGATAAAACGAACTTGCGGTCGCGCTTAGTACAGCTTTTTCGCACAATCCAGCAGGTCAGTTCTGAATGGACGCTTCATATTTTCAATGGCGTCGATGATGTCGTGGTGAACCAGTTTTTCGTTCTGGATCCCGACACAGCGGCCGCCGAAGCCTTCCAGCAGAACTTCAATCGCGTATGCGCCCATGCGTGAAGCAAGGATGCGGTCATAAGGCACCGGGGAACCGCCGCGCTGGATGTGGCCCAGAACGGTTGCACGGGTTTCGCGCTTGGTTTCGGTTTCGATGAATTTCGCCAGCTCGTCCACGTCACACATGTGCTCAGTGATAGCCACGATCGCGTGTTTCTTGCCTTTCGCGATGCCCGCTTTGATTTCTGCCACCAGATCTTCGCGATTGAATTCAACTTCCGGCACCACGACAAACTCACAGCCGCCCGCAATGGCTGCCGCCAGGGTCAGATCGCCGCAGTAACGGCCCATCACTTCAACGATGGAGATACGCTGGTGAGAAGAAGAGGTGTCACGCAGGCGGTCAATCGCTTCCACGACGGTGCCCAGCGCGGTGAAGTAACCGATGGTGTAATCGGTGCCTTTGATATCGTTATCGATAGTGCCCGGCAGGCCCACGCACGGGAAGCCCATTTCGGTCAGGCGCTTAGCCCCCATGTAGGAACCGTCACCGCCGATAACCACCAGCGCGTCCAGGCCGCGCTTTTTCATGTTCTCGATAGCCACGGCACGGATGTGCTCTTCGCGGAATTCCGGGAAACGCGCAGAACCCAGGAAGGTACCACCGCGGTTAATCATATCGGACACGCTGTAACGGTCGAGCTGAACCATCCGGTCTTCGTACAGACCAAGGTAGCCATCATAAATACCCATTACTTCCAGACCTTCCGTCAGCGCGGCACGAACCACACCACGGATAGCTGCGTTCATGCCCGGCGCATCACCGCCGCTTGTCAACACACCGATTTTCTTAATCATGACTACCTCTGAACTTAGGAATGCTAAAAATTATTCTGTTGCCCGAAGCGCCCCCGTATCACGGGAGAGATCGACTCTATGAGAGATAGTATATCAGGCGCTTCGTGCTGAATTGATTCAGGTCAGACCAAACGGCGGTAATTTAGACAAAAATGCCGATCCGACCCCCATTTTTACAACGAATGACGAAAGTCCAAAAAGCCCTGTCGTCCCGAAGGCACAACCGAGCGCGGATCCTGATGAATAATGACATCAGAACCCGGAAAACGAAGCAAAATAGCCTGCTCAACCTGTTCAGCCACCAGATGCGCCTGAACCAATGGCAGATTGTCTTCCATTTCTAAATGAATCTGAATAAAGCGGGTCGGCCCTGACTGCCGCGTTCGAAGGTCATGCGCACCGCTCACGCCCGGCCAGGCGCTGACGATGTTAATGATTTCTTGCCGTTCTTCATCGGGTAAAGCCCGGTCCAGCAGAGACTGAACGGCTTCATACCCCATGCGTAACGCACTATATAAAATATAGATGCCAATACCCAATGCAAACAACGCGTCTGCGCGATGCCAGCCGTACCAGGCGAGCGCCAGCGCCACCAGAATGGCGCCGTTCATCATAACATCAGACTGATAATGAAGCATATCTGCACGCACCGCCTGGCTTTGCGTCTTACGCACGACCCAGCGCTGGAAGGTCACCAGCACCATCGTGCTGATAAGCGCAATCACCGTCACAATCATGCCGACGCCAGGCTCATGCATAGGCTCTGGCTTGATCAAATTCTGAATGCCGGTCAAAAACAGGAACAGGGCCGAACCGGAAATAAACATGCTCTGGGCAAGCGCGGCCAGCGATTCAGCTTTGCCGTGGCCGAACGTATGTTCTTCGTCGGCGGGCTGCAGCGAATAGCGCACGACCAGCAGATTGGTTAGCGAGGCGGCAATATCCACCAGCGAGTCCACCAGCGCGGCCAGAATACTGACGGATCCGGTGTACCACCACGCAAAAATCTTAATCAAAAGTAACACCGACGCCATCACCGTCGCGGCCAGCGCCGCACGGCTGACTAACCGGCCATAAGATTGATTCATAAACACTCCTGCACGTATCTGCGGGTAGTATAGCGGAATGCGCTCGAAGTCAGTGGCTGGAAAAAGGGCAAAAAAAACCCCCTCATCATGAGGGGGAAGACAGGGATGGTGTCTATGGCAAGGAAAACAGGGTTTGTTACTGGTTGCTACGGGTATTGCTACTACTGAACAGCGTTAGAGCTGAACCTTGCTGCATCCGTGCAACCTCACGCAACTGATCCATACGTTGCTGGTGTCTTTCATTTAAAACCGCTTGTTGCTCTGGCGTAAGCAGGCGGTACATCTGGTTGCGGACCCGGGCCATTTCGACCTGGCGAGCAACCTGCTCCTGCGCCATTTTTTCTGCCTGAGCGTGCACGGCGGTTTCATCAAATTTTTCTGCGGTGACAAGCTTATGCATTGTCTCCATTTCGCTAACATTAACAGGGGGCTGCTGGCGCCGGGCCTGTTGCATAAGATCCCGCATCTGTTGACGCTGATATTCGGTTAAACTTATGCCGTCAAACATATGGCTCTGGTGACTGCCCTGCGTCGCCCCATCATTTGGGGTCCAGTTAACGCTGGTAACGACTTCAGCAGCCTGGCTATTCGCACTTAGCGCCAGCGTTGAGGCCATGACGGCAGCGATAACATTGCGCATCAATTGCTCCCAGGTACTTTTGTTTCGCGATTCAACGAAAGCCAGTCTACGATTCAGGCTGCAAACATGCGTCAGGGGGTGTAAAACAACGTAAAGTCATGGATTAGCGAGCCTTGATGACGTAATTTCTGCCTCGGAGGTATTAAATCAATGAATAAAATCCTGTTAGTTGATGATGACCGGGAGCTCACCTCCCTGTTAAAGGAGCTGCTCGACATGGAAGGCTTCAATGTGCAGGTTGCCCATGATGGGGAACAGGCACTGGCGCTTCTGGATGACAGCATCGACCTGCTTTTACTCGACGTGATGATGCCGAAAAAGAACGGTATCGACACCCTTAAAGAGTTACGACAGACGCACCAGACACCGGTCATTATGTTGACCGCACGCGGCAGCGAGCTGGATCGCGTTCTCGGCCTTGAGCTGGGCGCAGACGACTACCTGCCTAAACCGTTTAACGATCGCGAGCTGGTCGCCCGTATTCGCGCGATCTTGCGTCGCTCCCACTGGAGCGAACAGCAGCAGACCAGCGAAAACAACTCACCAAACTTAGAAGTGGATTCTCTGAGCCTGAATCCAGGCCGTCAGGAAGCAAGCTTTGACGGTGCGACCCTTGAGCTGACCGGCACCGAGTTCACGCTGCTGTATCTGCTGGCACAGCATCTCGGCCAGGTGGTGTCTCGTGAACACCTGAGCCAGGAAGTGCTGGGTAAACGCCTGACGCCGTTTGACCGCGCCATCGACATGCACATTTCCAACCTGCGCCGTAAATTGCCGGAGCGGAAAGATGGCCATCCATGGTTTAAAACCTTACGTGGCCGCGGCTATCTGATGGTATCCGCTTCATGATAGGAAGTTTGACCGCTCGCATCTTTGCCATTTTCTGGTTAACCCTGGCACTGGTGCTGATGCTGGTACTGATGTTGCCCAAGCTTGACTCGCGCCAGATGACCGAACTGCTGGACAGCGAGCAGCGCCAGGGGCTAATGATAGAGCAGCACGTTGAAGCCGAGCTTGCGAACGATCCCCCGAACGATTTGATGTGGTGGCGCCGCCTGTTTCGCGCCATCGACAAATGGGCACCGCCTGGGCAACGCCTTCTGCTGGTCACCAGCGAAGGCCGCGTGATCGGCGCAGAACGCAATGAAATGCAGATCATTCGTAACTTTATCGGCCAGTCCGATAACGCCGATCATCCGCAGAAAAAACGCTACGGGCGTCTGGAAATGGTGGGGCCTTTCTCGGTCAGAGACGGGGAAGATAACTACCAGCTTTATTTGATTCGCCCGGCAAACACCTCGCAATCCGATTTCATCAACCTGCTGTTTGACCGCCCGCTGCTGCTGCTGATTGTCACCATGCTGGTGAGTTCACCGCTGCTGCTATG
Source organism: Scandinavium sp. (assembly GCF_032012665.1). Classification (NCBI taxonomy): domain Bacteria; kingdom Pseudomonadati; phylum Pseudomonadota; class Gammaproteobacteria; order Enterobacterales; family Enterobacteriaceae; genus Scandinavium; species Scandinavium sp. The sequence goes on along the minus strand of NZ_DALZVG010000027.1, from coordinate 27,487 downwards.
GCTGGCGTGGAGCCTCGCCAAGCCTGCACGTAAGCTGAAAAACGCCGCCGATGAGGTCGCCCAGGGAAACCTGCGCCAGCATCCTGAACTGGAAGCCGGGCCGCAGGAGTTCCTCGCGGCGGGCTCCAGTTTCAACCAGATGGTGACCGCGCTGGAAAGGATGATGACGGCTAACCAGCGCCTGCTGTCCGATATTTCTCACGAGCTGCGCACGCCGCTCACGCGCCTTCAGCTGGGCACCGCCTTGCTGCGTCGCCGGGCCGGAGAAAGCAAAGAGCTGGAGCGTATTGAAACGGAAGCGCATCGTCTGGACAGCATGATCAACGACTTGCTGGTAATGTCGCGCAATCAGTCGAAAAACGCGCTGGTCAGTGAAACCCTCAAGGCCAACCACCTGTGGGGGGAAGTGCTGGACAACGCCGCGTTTGAAGCGGAACAGATGGGGAAATCATTTACCGTCGAATATCCGCCTGGCCCATGGCCGCTGTACGGTAACCCGAATGCGCTGGAAAGCGCCTTTGAGAATATCGTGCGCAACGCCCTGCGTTACTCGCACACCAAAATCTCGGTCAGCTTCTCGGTGGATAAAGACGGCATCACCATTAACGTGGACGATGACGGCCCGGGCGTCAGCCCGGAGGACAGAGAGCAGATTTTCCGTCCGTTCTACCGCACAGACGAAGCCCGCGACCGCGAATCCGGCGGCACCGGGCTTGGCCTGGCTATTGTCGAAACCGCCATCCAGCAGCATCGCGGCTGGGTGAAGGCCGACGACAGCCCGCTCGGCGGTTTGCGTCTGACTATGTGGCTGCCGCTGTATAAGCGGGATTGATCAGCGTCTCCCCTCTCCCTAACCCTCTCCCAAAGGGAGAGGGAACCGATCGAGCCAATACCAATCAGGGTGCTGGTTTTCTCCCTCTCCTTATGGGAGAGGGCCGGGGAGAGGGTATCAGTCAATCTGAATCCCTACTTCCCCCACAACCTCCGCGAATTATCCTCAATCTGTCCGTTCAGACGCCGCTTCTGCATGGTTCTCGTCCAACTGACGGATAGCCCCGCCGCCGACAGCAGACGATGATACTGTTCGTCGTCATACGGCGTGTACCACGCAATCGCCGCCGCGCCATACACGGACACATTGCTCAGGCGGGAAACGAGAACCAGCGGCTGCTCCGTCGATACTTTTCCCGCCACAATGACCCGATACAGCCAGCCCATTTTGCCACTGCTTTGCATTAGAGAGGAAAAGTCGCTGATGCCGAAGTGATAGTTAAGCTTAAAGCACGGCGAGCGCGGCTGCGTCACCTGAATCAGCGCATCGCCCCAGCGGAAGATGTCGCCAATAAAAACGTTTTTCTCCGTCAGACCTTCCGTTGAGAGGTTCTCACCAAAGGCGGGCGCGCAGAACAGATCGGCCTGTTCCGGAAATTCACGCGCCCAGGCAGCGTAATGCTCGCGTGGATAATGGCACAGCGCGCGGTCCGGGCCACCGTGAATTTTCTTTTCCGCCTGCTCGTCACCCACCAGGCCCCGTTCGGTGAGTTCCAGCTCGCCGTCTACCTGCAATTTTGCAATCGCGCTTGGTCGGCTGCCCTCGTACTCCCGCACGCTGCCCGTAAAAACCTCCACCGGATATTGCATCTTCCCTCTCCTGCTGCTGACAACACATTGCCGCTATTTTTGCACGTAAACTACGCAAAATGCGACATGCGTAAAGCCGCGAGCGACGGATTCATGTTATCCATTAGTTAAAATGAAACACCATTTCACTATAAGGAGTTCATGCTATGACCCGTCATTCTGCGTTTAGCGGCGTATGGTGCCCCTCTATCACGCCAATGGACAGTGAAGGAAATATTGATTACGTCGGCATGTCGCGGCACCTCGCCCGCCTGACTGACGCGCGCATCGACGTCATCCTGCTGATGGGCAGCATCGGCGAGTTTGCTTCATTTTCACTGGAGGAGCGCCTTGCTCTCATTCGTAAAGCGCGGGAGATGTCGCCCCTGACGATGGTCGCCAACGTCTCCTCCACCTGCCTGAGTGACGTCGTGACGATGGCGCAGGCAGCTCACGACGCGGGCTACGAAGCGGTGATGGTATTGCCGCCCTATTATTACGCTCAGACGGCGAATCAGGTCCTGAGCTACTTCCGCAGGATTGGCCAGACGCTGAAGGGGAAATGGTTTGCCTATAACTTCCCGGCGCGCACCGGCTGCGATATCACCCCGGAGATTGCCGCCACGCTGGCCGCTGAATTTCCTGATTTCGCCGGTATCAAAGACACGGTCGATTGCCAGTCGCACACGCGAGACATGATCCTCGCCACTCAGGCCGTGCGCCCTGATTTTGCGGTACTTTCGGGCTATGACGAATATTTCATTCCGAACCTGATGGCGGGCGGCGCTGGCGTTATTTCAGGTCTGAACAACGTCATGCCGGAGCTGTTCGTCACGGCGCGTGAAGCCTGGCAAAAAGGGGATTTACCTGCACTCACCGGGGCCCAGCGTGAAATTGGCCGCTGCATGGCAATTTATGCCATCGGCGATGATTTTGTGACCACGATTAAAACGGTTGTCTCCCGCAAGTTCGGTTACAGTACGCCCGTTTCCCGCAACGCGGGCGGCGCGCTGAATGAGGCACAGCTTCAGCAGGCCGATCGTCAGTTCGACATCCGCTGAAAGCAAAAGAGCCTCACAATGCGAGGCTCCCTTTCATAATACCAGACAGGTCTATTTCACCGTATTACGCACATCAATCGCCACCGACTCGCTCTTCACTCTGCGTGACCAAACAGAGGTGATGATCGGCACCAGGATGGACGTTACGATAACTGACGTTGCCACCAGCGAAGTTGCAGCTGGCGCCATCGGTTTAAACGCAGGCACCATTTCTGCAATCAGAACGGGCGTGGCAACCGCAGCACCCGCTGAGCTGGATGCCGCAATCCCCGCCGTGCCATCGCCGCCGCCAATCAGCTTATCGGCAATAATCAGCGGAATGCCGGTGACCACAATCACCGCCAGGCCAAGCAGAACACCAAGCAGGCCGGTCTGGGCAATCACGCTCAAATCAATGGTGTTGCCCAACGCAAAGGCGAAGAACGGGATCAGCGTCTGTACCGCTTTGCCGAAAAAGTCGCGTAGCTCAGGATCGAGGTTACCCAACAGGAAGCCTACGAGGAACGGCAGCACTGCGCCAACAAACACGTGCGGTTCAAATGAGGCAATACCCGCCGTGCCGAGAATAATCATGGTCATCAGCGGGCCGGACTCCAGCGACATCAGCACGAACGCCCCCGCCTCTTCTTTGGTACCGTACTGCTGCATGATCGAGGCGTAGAGACCGCCGTTGGTCATGTCCATGCACGCCACCAGCGCCAGCGTCGAAAGCCCGGCAAAGAAACCCGCCTCAACGCCGTGCTCAGGAATAATTCGGGAGGCAATGGCCGCCACCACCCACGCCACCGCGATTTTAGTCACCACCAGCGTGCCGGATTTACGCAGCACGGTACCGGTGGCGCTCAGCTTGATGGAAGCTCCCATACAGAAAAACCACACGGCCAGAATCGGTACCGTTCCGGTGATCATTCCGTTGGTAAAAGAACCGAAGTATTTACCCGCATCCGGGGAGAAAGTGTGACACAGGGCGCCGAGGAACAGCGGCACCAGCATCATACCACCGGGGATTTTTTCAATTGCACGTTTGATTTGCATGACCACCACCCGTAAGAACGTATTGTTTTTCTGATTTTCAGACGCCGGATGACGCTCAAGGAGTGCCGCGGCAGGCCAACAATAGTCCCAACGAGGGGTGAGAACAGTGATCGAACAAACAAATTAAAACGATGTTTTATATTTATGGGATCAATGTTTTTATTTTTGATCTTTATCACAACTCCCGCGGCAGGCATAAAAAAACCCTGCTGAATCAGCAGGGTTTTGTCTTCTGCCCAGGGCAGGAGGCGCTAAATCGCCTTATTTTTTCGCTGCAAAACGCGCAGCCGCTTCGTCCCAGTTCACTACGTCCCAGAACGCTTTGATGTAGTCCGGACGACGGTTCTGGAATTTCAGGTAGTAAGCGTGCTCCCACACGTCCAGACCCAGAATCGGGAAGCCGGATGCGCCAGAAATCGCTTCGCCCATCAGCGGGGAATCCTGGTTAGCGGTTGAAACTACCGCCAGCTTGTCGCCTTTCAGCACCAGCCACGCCCAGCCGGAGCCGAAACGGGTGGCAGCGGCTTTTTCGAATTCCGCTTTGAAGTTGTCCACGGAGCCGAAATCACGCTCGATAGCCGCTTTCAGGTCGCCCTGCAGGGTGGTACCGGTTTTCAGGCCTTTCCAGAACAGGCTGTGGTTGGCGTGGCCGCCTGCGTTGTTGCGCAGCACGGTTTTCTTGTCTGCTGGCAGCTGATCCAGTTTGGTGATCAGCTCTTCCGCGGAGAGGTTTGCGAACTCCGGCAGGCTTTCCAGCGCCGCGTTAGCGTTGTTCACATAGGTCTGGTGGTGTTTGGTGTGATGGATTTCCATCGTCTGCTTGTCAAAGTGCGGCTCAAGGGCATCGTACGCGTACGGCAGGGATGGCAGTGTATAACTCATATTCATCTCCAGTTATTATCGGGCGGCAGAGGTGTTAACGCCGCGTAAGCAGTTGGTTCATTATAGTTATTTAAATGATATTGAAAATGTTTATCAATGCCGTAGTTTTAATAAGGTTATAACAATTGGTTATGTGGCTGATTTTGTGAGCCCGCTCAGGCGGAACACGCGCTTTTTGCCAGGTCCAGGGTTTACGCGGCAACGGTCTGAAGGTTAATCCGTTGACTGATTTTTACACTCATCAGGTCAGATGAAAGATTCATCGACGTAACACGTTGAGGATAAAAAAATGAGTCACGCGATTACGATGGGTATTTTTTGGCATTTGATAGGTGCAGCCAGTGCAGCCTGTTTCTACGCCCCGTTCAAAAAGGTTAAAAATTGGTCCTGGGAAACGATGTGGTCGATTGGCGGTATCGTCTCCTGGCTCATCCTGCCGTGGACGATCAGCGCCATGCTACTGCCAGATTTCTGGGCCTACTACGGTTCATTCAGCGCCTCCACGCTGCTACCCGTGTTCCTGTTCGGCGCGATGTGGGGCATCGGTAACATTAACTACGGTCTGACCATGCGCTACCTTGGCATGTCGATGGGTATTGGCATTGCCATCGGCATTACGCTTATCGTTGGCACGCTGATGACACCGATTCTGAACGGAGATTTTCACATTCTGGTTGGCACCGAAGGCGGGCGTATGACGCTGCTCGGCGTGCTGGTTGCCGTCGTTGGCGTGGGCATTGTGACCCGCGCGGGGCAGCTTAAAGAGCGTAAAATGGGCATCAAAGCCGAAGAGTTCAACCTGAAAAAAGGGTTGGTGCTGGCGGTCATGTGCGGGATTTTCTCCGCCGGGATGTCATTTGCGATGAACGCCGCAAAGCCGATGCATGAAGCCGCCGCCGCGTTGGGTGTCGATCCGCTGTATGTCGCTCTGCCAAGCTATGTCGTGATTATGGGCGGCGGTGCGGTAATTAACCTTGGCTTCTGCTTCATTCGCCTGGCAACAAAATCAAACTTGTCGGTAAAAGCAGACTTCTCGCTGGCAAAACCGATGATCGTCGGCAATATCCTGTTTTCCGCACTGGCAGGGCTGATGTGGTATCTGCAGTTCTTCTTCTACGCCTGGGGCCACGCCAGCATTCCGGCGCAGTACGACTACATGAGCTGGATGCTGCACATGAGTTTCTACGTGCTGTGCGGCGGCCTGGTTGGGCTGATTCTCAAAGAGTGGAATGCGGCAGGACGCCGTCCGGTCGGGGTGCTGAGCCTCGGCTGCGTGGTAATTATCATCGCCGCCAACATCGTTGGCCTGGGCATGGCGAACTGATTACGCCGCGGTTTTTTGACGATGACGCCATTGCCCTGGCGTCATCCCCACTTCGCGATTAAACACCACCGAGAAGTAGTTACTGTCCTCAAAGCCGCAGTGCATCGCAATTTCCCCGATCATCAATTCTGAATGCTGAAGCAGATATTGCGCGTGGCAGATGCGCAACTGGCGCAAATAGTGATTAATGGTCATCCCCGTCTGGCTGCGAAACTGCTGACGCAGCGTTCGCTCACTGCAGGCCTGCTGCTCACAGAATTTATCCAGCGCAAAAGGCCGGTTCAGACTACCCGCAAGGGCAGTCAGCAGCTTATCGAGCAGCGCTTCGCTCTCGGTGGCGGCAAGGTTATCGGTGGCATAGCGATGGCGGCGCAGCGTCACCACCAGCTGGGCAAACAGCAGCTCGGCCATATCGTCAATCTGGCCGCCCGTTTTGTGACTCTCCTGTTCCAGCGCGGTGATCACCTGCCGCGCCTGAGCCATACCGTTGCTGCCGATGCGCCAGTGCGGCGTCCAGACGGTGCCATTCAGGCCGGGAATGTGCGCCGCCCAGTCAAGGTTAAGCTTCAGCCGCTCCGGGCAGTAAATAATATTCTGTAAAACCAGATCGTTAACGGAAGCGTAGGAGTGCTTATCTTCCGCGCGGATGTAGAACAGATCGCCGCGCGTAATGCGGTAGGGCCTGTCGTTAAGGATATGCAGCCCGTTTCCGCGCCATACCAGCACCAGTTCGCAGAACTCATGCGTATGCTCAGCAAAGACGTTTTGCGGATAGCGATCGGCCACCGCCACCGCCTGCTGCGGGGAGGCAAAGAAATCGGCTTTGCGGAGAATGAGCTGGGCTGGCACGGAGGACCTCAAACAGCGAATAACTGCCTATTATTCGCTGTTTTACGGGCAAAAACGGTGACTGGACTCGCGTTACTGAGGCAGGGTGTCGCGCCCCTGGCGAATATCACGCGGTGACCACTGAAATTCGCGGCGAAACAGCGTCGAAAAGTGGTTACTGTCGCCAAAACCACAGCGAAAAGCGATATCCGTAACGCTCTCATCGCTGTGGCGTAGTAAGTGACGCGCTTTGGTCAGGCGAATACGATTGAGATAGCGCTGAGGCGTTAACCCGGTGTGCTGTTTCAGCTGGCGATGCAGGGTACGCAGCGACAGAGAAAAGCGTCCGGCAAGCGTTTCCCAGCAGACATCTTCCGCAAAGTGCTCTTCCAGCCACGCCATCATCAGATTCAGGCGCGCATCGTTGTTGGTCGCCTCCGCCGCCAGGCTCCCCTTGCGCAGCTGCACCAGCAGCTGCATAAACAGAATTTCGCGGTGGGCGATGGCGTGCATGTCAGTGCCATCATCGAGTACCTCCATCTGCTGCACAATTCCGCGCACCTGGTGCAACACAGACTGATTCACCCGCCAGTGTGAGGGGTAGATGCCATCCTGCTCCTGCGGCAGCAGCTTTTGCAGGCCGGAGAGAAACTGGAAAGCATCAGGCGAACGGTACAGGACGTTGGTCAGGCACAGATTGTCAGTGTGCTCATACAAATGGCGGTCGTGATCGCGGACAAAGCAAACCGTGCCGCCGGCAATGGTATAGGGTTGACCGTTGAACACGTGAATGCCCGTGCCGTGCTCAACGATAACAATCTCATGAAAATCATGGTGATGCTCAGGGAACTCGGCCTGTGGAAGCCGTGGCTCAATGGCAACAGGCGCATGTCCTGAAGGAAAGAAATCCACGCTGTGCAATACGGTCATAACAGTTCCGCCAGATGAGAAAAGTTATCAGGATAATAAGCAGCTCCCGCCAATCTCACCTTGAATTTTTGACAACAAAGCGCGCAAACCTCGTTCATTTTTCAAGAAACGACAGGAAAAATCAGGAAATGCGTTCAGCGTCACACCCGCATGAAACGGCATGATTACTGGAAAGTGTGAAGGCTCTCACGTTCACCTTTGCTTTCTTGCCAGCCGACTTTTACCGCTGTCAGTAGTGAGAAGGTAGCCAGTGCAGGGGTACGCCAGACTGATGCCATTGACCATCAGAAGGACCTCTCCAATGAGTTTTCGCCATTGTGTGGCCGTGGATTTAGGCGCTTCCAGCGGACGCGTCATGCTCGCCAGTTACGACCGCCAAAAACGGACCCTGGCGCTGCGGGAAATCCACCGCTTTGTGAATACGCTGCAGAAAGTGAACGGCACCGACTGCTGGGATATCGACAGCCTGGAAGCCGATATCCGCCTCGGCCTGAAGAAAGTCTGCGACGACGGCATTCTTATCGACAGTATCGGCATCGACACCTGGGGCGTGGACTACGTGCTGCTGGATAAAGACGGCCAGCGCGTCGGCCTGCCCGTCTCCTATCGCGACAGCCGTACTCAGGGCGTGATGCAGCTTGCCGAAACACAGCTGGGGCGTGCTGACATCTACCGCCGCAGCGGCATTCAGTTTTTACCCTTCAACACGCTGTATCAGTTCCGCGCCCTTGCAGATCAACAACCAGAGATCGTCGACAGCGTCGCCCACGCCCTGCTGATCCCCGACTATTTCAGCTTTCGCCTGACCGGCAAGCTGAACTGGGAGTACACCAACGCGACCACCACTCAGATGGTGAACATCAATACGGATAACTGGGATGAGAGCCTGCTCAACTGGGCGGGTGCGCCTCGCCGCTGGTTCGGCACGCCAACGCATCCCGGCAACGTGATTGGTCACTGGATTTGCCCGCTGGGCAATGAAATCCCTGTGGTCGCCGTTGCCAGCCATGATACCGCCAGCGCGGTCATTGCCTCGCCGCTGAAGGGTAAACATGCGGCTTACCTCTCCTCCGGCACGTGGTCGCTGATGGGTTATGAAAGCAAAACCCCGGCGACCAGCGACGTGGCGCTCACCAACAACATCACCAATGAAGGCGGCGCGGAAGGCCGCTACCGGGTGCTGAAAAACATCATGGGGCTGTGGCTGCTTCAGCGCGTGCTCAAAGAACAAAGCATCAGCGATATTGCGTCCTTAATCACTCAGACCCGCGATATCCCGGCCTGCAAATTTGTCATTAACCCGAACGACGACCGCTTTATCAACCCGGCCAACATGAGCGCCGAAATTCAGGCCGCGTGCCGCGAAAGCCAGCAGCCTGTCCCCCAAAGCGCGGCGGAACTGGCGCGCTGTATTTTCGATAGTCTGGCGCTGCTGTATGCCCGCGTGCTGCACGAACTCGCCGATCTTCACGACCACGCTTTTTCACAACTGCACATCGTCGGCGGCGGCTGTCAGAACGAGCTGCTGAACCAGCTTTGCGCCGATGCCTGCGGCATTTCGGTCATCGCCGGGCCGATTGAGGCCTCCACGCTCGGCAACATCGGCGTGCAGCTGATGACGCTAGACGAACTCAAAGACGTTGACGATTTTCGCGAGGTGGTGCGCGGCAACCATGCCCTCACCACCTTCACCCCGGATCCGAACAGTGAAATTGCCCGCTACGTCGCGCAATTTCAGCCACAACAGACCAAGGAGCTTTGCGCATGACCACTCAACTTGAACAAGCCTGGGAACTGGCAAAACAGCGTTATGCCGCTGTGGGTGTCGACGTCGAGGAGGCGCTGCGTCAGCTTGACCGTCTGCCCGTCTCGATGCACTGCTGGCAGGGCGACGACGTCGCCGGATTTGAAAATCCAGGCGGCGCGCTGACGGGTGGCATTCAGGCAACGGGCAACTATCCGGGCAAAGCCCGGAACGCCACGGAGCTGCGCGCCGATCTGGAGCAGGCGCTGAGCCTGATCCCGGGCCCAAAACGCCTGAACCTGCACGCCATCTATCTGGAGTCTGAGACGCCGGTTGGCCGCAACGAAATCAAGCCTGAGCACTTCAAAAACTGGGTGCAGTGGGCGAAAGCCAATAAGCTGGGGCTGGACTTCAACCCCTCCTGCTTCTCGCACCCGAACAGCGCCGACGGCTTTACCCTGGCAAGCGCCAACGATGAAATCCGACAGTTCTGGATTGACCACTGCAAGGCCAGCCGCCGCGTATCAGCGTACTTCGGCGAGCAGCTCGGCACGCCTTCGGTGATGAACATCTGGATCCCGGATGGCATGAAGGACCTGACCGTTGATCGCTTCGCGCCACGCCAGCGCTTAATGAACGCGCTGGATGAGATCATCAGCGAAAAACTGAGCCCGGCACACCACATCGACGCCGTGGAAAGCAAGCTGTTCGGCATCGGCGCGGAGAGCTACACCGTCGGCTCCAATGAGTTCTATATGGGCTACGCCACCAGCCGCCAGACTGCGCTGTGTCTGGATGCAGGTCACTTCCACCCGACCGAAGTCATCTCAGACAAAATCTCCGCCGCCATGCTGTTCGTGCCGCGCCTGCTGCTGCACGTGAGCCGTCCGGTGCGCTGGGACAGCGACCACGTGGTGCTGCTGGATGATGAAACCCAGGCCATCGCCAGCGAAATCATCCGCCACGACCTGTTCGACCGCGTCCACATCGGCCTCGACTTCTTCGATGCCTCCATCAACCGCATCGCGGCCTGGGTTATCGGCACCCGCAACATGAAGAAAGCCCTGCTGCGCGCGCTGCTGGAGCCAACGGCAGAGCTGCGCCAGCTGGAGCTGGACGGCGACTACACCGCGCGCCTGGCGCTGCTTGAAGAGCAGAAATGCCTGCCGTGGCAGGCCGTCTGGGAGATGTACTGCCAGCGCAACGATACCCCGGCGGGTAGCCAGTGGCTCGAGAGCGTGCGGGCCTACGAGAAAAATATCTTAGCAAAGCGCAAATAAATACACTGCCCGGCGGCGCGCTGCTTGCCGGGCCTACGGATAAATGTAGGCCGGGTAAGCGCAGCGCCACCCGGCATTTTCAAAGGATCCACAAAATTATGCAGACCATTATCGACGCCTGGTTCGTCCAGGGCATGATCAAAGCCACCACCGACGCCTGGCTGAAGGGCTGGGACGAGCGCAACGGCGGCAACCTGACGCTGCGCCTGGACGAGGCCGACATCGCACCGTTCGAAGCGGATTTCCATGCCAAACCGCGCTATATCGCCCTGAGCCAGCCGATGCCAGCGCTTGCCAACACGCCGTTTATCGTCACCGGCTCCGGCAAATTCTTCCGCAATGTGCAGCTCGACCCGGCGGCGAATTTAGGCATCGTCAAAGTAGACAGCGACGGCGCGGGCTACCACATTATTTGGGGGCTGACGCACGAAGCGGTGCCAACCTCTGAACTGCCGGCGCACTTCCTGTCCCACTGCGAGCGCATCAAAGCGACCCATGGCAAAGACCGCGTGATCATGCACTGCCACGCCACCAATCTGATCGCCCTGACCTACGTGCTGGAGAACAGCACCGACTTCATCACCCGCAAACTGTGGGAAGGCAGCACCGAGTGCCTGGTAGTGTTCCCGGACGGCGTCGGCATTCTGCCGTGGATGGTGCCGGGCACCGATGAAATCGGCGAGGCGACCGCCAAAGATATGCAGAAACATTCGCTGGTGCTGTGGCCGTTCCACGGCGTCTTCGGCAGCGGCCCGACGCTGGATGAAGCCTTTGGCCTTATCGATACCGCCGAAAAATCAGCAGAAGTGCTCGTCAAAGTCTATTCGATGGGCGGCATGAAACAGACCATCACCCGGGAAGAGCTGATTGCGCTCGGCAAGCGTTTTGGCGTCACCCCGATGCAGTCCGCTTTAGATTTGTACCCATAACAACATCGCGCCCCGCTGTCAGGGCTGACGGTAATGCGCTGGCTTACCCTCGCCACGCTCGTTGTCGTTGGCTATTTCCTGCGCTACAGCCGCAATGGATTTTACAACGGAGAAGGATTTAGCTGCCGGGTGGCGCTGCGTTTACCCGGCCTACGGTCATGCAGGCCCGTGCAAGCGCAGCGCCGCCGGGCATAAAAATCATCGTAATTAAGGAGAATAAAATGAGCTTTATGTTGGCACTGCCGAAAATCAGCCTGCACGGCGCGGGCGCAATTGGCGATATGGTAAATCTCGTGGCAAGCAAACAGTGGGGCAAAGCGCTGATTGTCACCGACGGGCAACTGGTGAAAATGGGCCTGCTTGACTCACTGTTTGCCGCGCTGGATGAGCATCAAATGTCGTATCACCTGTTCGACGAAGTGTTCCCGAATCCGACCGAAATGCTGGTGCAGAAAGGTTTTCAGGCGTATCAGGAGGCAGGCTGCGACTACATTATCGCCTTCGGCGGCGGCAGCCCAATCGACACCGCCAAGGCCGTGAAAATCCTCACTGCCAATCCGGGCCCGTCCACAAATTACTCAGGCGTCGGCAAAGTCAAAAATGCAGGCGTGCCGCTGGTGGCCATCAACACCACCGCCGGAACGGCCGCGGAGATGACCAGCAACGCAGTCATTATCGACAGCGAACGCCAGGTCAAAGAAGTGATCATTGATGCCAATATCATCCCGGATATCGCCGTAGACGATGCCAGCGTGATGCTGGATATTCCGGCCTCCGTAACCGCTGCCACCGGAATGGATGCGCTGACCCACGCCATTGAAGCCTATGTTTCTGTCGGCGCACACCCGCTCACCGACGCCAACGCGCTGGAAGCCATTCGCCTGATTACGCAGTGGCTGCCAAAAGCGGTCGATAACGGCCACAGCCTTGAAGCTCGCGAGCAGATGGCCTTCGGTCAGTATCTGGCGGGTATGGCCTTCAACAGCGCCGGGCTCGGGCTTGTTCATGCACTGGCGCATCAGCCAGGCGCCACGCACAACCTGCCACACGGCGTCTGCAATGCGATTCTTCTGCCGATCATCGAAAACTTTAATCGCCCGAACGCCGTTGCCCGCTTCGCTCGCGTGGCGCATGCCATGGGCGTCGACACGCGTGGTATGAGTGATGAAGCTGCCAGCATGGCCGCCATTCAGGCCATTCGCGACCTTAGCGCCCGCGTCGGCATTCCTGCTGGCTTCAGCCAGCTTGGCGTCACCAAAGCCGATATCGAAGGCTGGCTGGACAAAGCCCTCGCCGATCCGTGCGCGCCATGCAACCCACGCAGCGCCAACCGTGACGAGGTGCGTGAGCTTTACCTGGAGGCTTTATGATCCGCAAAGCTTTTATGATGCAGGTGCACTCACACGCGCATGAAGAGTATGAGCACCGCCACAATCCCATCTGGCCGGAGCTGGAAGCGGTGCTGAAAGCGCATGGGGCGCATCACTACGCCATCTACCTCGATAAGGCCCGCAACCTGCTTTTCGCAACGGTGGAAATTGAGTCTGAGGAGCGCTGGAATGCTGTCGCCAGCACCGATGTCTGCCAGCGCTGGTGGAAATATATGGGAGACGTGATGCCGTCAAACGCGGACAACAGCCCGGTGAGCGCGGAGCTGAAAGAGGTGTTCTGGCTGGAGTAAGCGCGGGTTTTGTTACTGGCCTCTCTCAGGAGAGGCCGCTTTTAGTTCTGTTCCGCCACCAGCAGCGCGTGCGTATCAGGCTCCAGCGCTTTGAAAACGTGTTCACGATCGGCGGGATAGCAAATATAGTCGCCTTCGGCTAATTCTTCGGGCGCTTCCGTCAGGCCCACCAGGGCGCGGCCCTGAGTCACAATAATATGTTCTACCGACCCCGGCGGATGCGGCTGAGAGATGCGGTCAGCGCCCGGCTGCGTCATCAGCAGGTAGATATCACGGCGTGCGCCCGGCGGGCAGGTTGCCAGTAAAATCGCCTGATAGTTGGCCTGCTCGGCCACCACTTTTGTACCTTCACCGCGGCGGATCACCTGTGTCGTCGGCAGCTGCGGCTCCAGCAGACGGGCGAACGGAATATCCAGCGCCACGCAAAGCGACCACAGCGTCTCCAGACTTGGATTACCGTTTCCGGCCTCCAGCTGCGACAGCGTGGATTTGGCAATGCCCGCGCGACGGGCAATCTCCGCCAGCGACAGCCCGGTTCGCTGGCGCTCCCGCACCAGGCTTTTGGCAATCACGCTGATTGGCTGCGTCATATACGGCTCCGTATTGCTTGCAAAATAAAGTCAAATCGAACGAATCGTTCATCTTGAAAAACGACCCCGGTGCGTTCATTATAATGGAAACTCGTTCGATATGGCTAATTTGTATGTTCAGACACTATCTCTCCTGCCTCAAAGGCGACACCATCAAGGCCATTTTCCTGGTCTGCGTGGCCGTGGGCGTCGTGGGGGTATCCTATGGCTCGCTGGCGATGTCGTGGGGCTTTCCCCTCTGGGTGCCGCTGGCGCTCTCGACGCTGGTGCTTGCCGGAGCGTCTGAATTTATGTTTATCGGCATTATCGCCAGCGGCGGCAATCCGCTGGCCGCCGCCGCCGCCGGTTTGCTGGTTAACGCCCGTCATATCCCGTTTGGCGTCGCGGTGCGTGACCTGGTTGGCAAACGCGCCGCCGGGCTGCTTGGCTGCCATATCATGAATGATGAAAGCGTGGTCTTCGGCATGTCTCAGCCCACGCCGGAACAGCGTAAAGCCGCGTACTGGCTGTGCGGCAGCGGCGTTGCAATCCTCTGGCCGCTGGGCGTCCTGCTCGGCAGCGGCGTCGGCAAGCTGCTGCCTTCGCCGGAAACCATCGGGCTGGATGCCGTCTTCCCCGCCATCCTTTTAGCTTTAGTGATCCCGGCGTTTAAAAAGCGCACCACGCTGATTCGCGCGGTGAGCGGCGCGGTCATTTCGCTGGCCTCCGTGCCGTTTACGCCTGCGGGCGTGCCGGTGCTGCTGTCGCTGTTTGGTCTTCTTGCGAGGAAAAAATAATGGGCGAGACGTTATGGATTATTGCCGGGATCGCCGTGCTGTCGGTCGGGACTTATCTGATGCGCTTTGGCGGTACGAAGCTGGGTAATAAGCTGGCGCTCTCCGAGCGTTCTCAGGCGATGCTCAACGATGCGGCCACCACGCTGCTGTTTGCCGTTGCGCTGGCTGCGACGTTCTTTGAAGGCAGCCATTTTGCCGGCAGCGCTCGCGTGCTCGGTGTGAGCGTTGCGGTGTTTCTCGCCTGGCGTAAGGTGCCGTTAATCTTTGTGATCCTCTCTGCTGCGGCAGTCACCGCTTTACTGAGGCTGGCAGGGCTTCACTGATTTGGGCATAAAAAAAAGCGCCCGAAGGCGCTCTTTCTGCAGTCGAACTCGATTATTTATTCAGTTCAGCGGTCATGTGCACTTTGTTACCGGTGAAAGCCTGAGTGATTTTGTAGGAAGAGGCACCCGCTTCCTGAGCCTGAGCGGCGATCTTCGCTTCTGCACCGTCGAGGGTAGAAGAGGTTGCGGTCACAGTCTGTGCTGCGAAAGAACCGAAAGAAGTAGCCAGAGCGATAACTGCGACAAAAGTTTTGATGCTTTTCATAATATAAACCCTTTCGTTAATCTGTTTTAGTAAGGCACCGTGCCTTGATGTGATAAATAGTAACGTCACATTCAGATAACGAATAGCGGAAGGTTTTGCTTACATCATTCAATTTTTTTGACTAATTGTCATACACTCAATAACCGCTGGGGGTGCGTATAAATCGTCGCCCTGCCCGGCTTGCAGAACCCGACCAGCGTCAGGTTGCAGCGCTCGGCAACTTCGACCGCAAGCGTGGTGGCCGCGGAAACCGCAAAGAGGATTTCCACGCCGCACATCGCCGCTTTCTGCACCATTTCATAACTTGCGCGGCTCGACACAAGCACTGCCCCCTGATGCCAGCTATCCCCTTCTCCAGCCCGTTTGCCCAGCAGCTTATCGAGCGCCACATGGCGACCCACATCTTCAAGTCCACCCACCAGCTTTCCATCCGGCATCACCCATGCTGCTGCGTGGGTGCAGCCCGTCATGCGGCCAACCGGCTGA
The DNA here is from genome assembly GCF_032012665.1 of Scandinavium sp. Lineage (NCBI taxonomy): Bacteria > Pseudomonadati > Pseudomonadota > Gammaproteobacteria > Enterobacterales > Enterobacteriaceae > Scandinavium > Scandinavium sp. The sequence goes on along the minus strand of NZ_DALZVG010000027.1, from coordinate 11,733 downwards.
ACGTCGTTGAGGTGTTCCAGGGCTAAATCGAGATATTTCAGGCTGAAGGTCTGGGTGAAAGGCAACGGTGCCACCGGACGACCCACGTCGTCGAGCTGCTCCACCCCGCAGACGCCGCAGCCGGTACGTCCAGCCAGCGCACGGCGCCGCTCTTTAAGCGCCATAAAGCGACGGCTGGAAAGCTCGATGCGCACTTCCAGCCCGTTACAGGCCGGTAACACATCCATCCCGTAAATCTCTGCGCGGTTTTCAATAATCCCTTCGGATAAGGAAAAACCGACAGCAAACAGCTCAAGATCTTTCGGCGTCGCCATCATCACCACATGGGAAATGCCGTTATAAACCAGCGCCACGGGCACTTCCTCGGCGAGTTCATCCTGCCGGGTGTGCTGCAGATCCTGGCGATTCCAGAGGCTGACCTGGCGCATTCCAGTGAGTTGACTCACATTTTCATCCTGTGCTGATGAGTTTCTGTTCACTTCGCGTTAACCGTATTGGAACAAACGTACCTAACATGTGGTACTCTGAATAGATATCCCTCCGGGAAAGAGGGAGATTTACCCCTAATTCTGAACCTTTGCGGCAATGACCGCAAAGGTTAATAACAATCCATCCCCTTAGCGGTTCAGGTATTGAAGGGCGACGGGGAAGCAATGTCGAAACAAGGAGTGACCCATGCAGGTCAGCAGAAGGCAGTTCTTTAAGATCTGCGCTGGCGGTATGGCAGGCACCACGGCAGCAGCACTGGGCTTTGCCCCGAGTGTCGCACTGGCGGAGACGCGGCAGTACAAACTGCTGCGCACCCGTGAAACCCGTAACACCTGCACATATTGTTCTGTCGGTTGTGGGCTGTTGATGTACAGCCTCGGCGATGGAGCCAAAAACGCCAAAGCATCTATCTTCCATATCGAAGGGGATCCGGATCACCCGGTTAACCGTGGCGCGCTCTGCCCGAAAGGGGCAGGCCTGGTGGATTTCATCCACTCCGCAAGCCGCCTGAAATACCCAGAATACCGCGCGCCGGGTTCCGATAAATGGCAGCAAATCAGCTGGGATGACGCGTTTGACCGCATCGCGAAGCTGATGAAGGCCGACCGTGACGCCAACTTCATTGCACAAAACGCCGAAGGCACCACCGTTAACCGCTGGCTCTCCACCGGGATGCTGTGCGCCTCTGCTTCCAGTAACGAATCCGGCTATTTAAGCCAGAAATTCTCCCGCGCACTCGGCATGCTCGCGGTGGACAACCAGGCGCGCGTCTGACACGGACCAACGGTAGCAAGTCTTGCTCCAACATTTGGTCGCGGTGCGATGACCAACCACTGGGTGGATATTAAGAACGCCAACCTGATTGTAGTGATGGGCGGTAACGCCGCTGAAGCGCATCCGGTCGGGTTCCGCTGGGCGATGGAAGCCAAAATCCACAACGGTGCCAAACTTATTGTTATCGATCCGCGCTTTACGCGTACGGCATCGGTGGCAGATTTCTATACGCCAATTCGTTCCGGGACGGACATTACCTTCCTCTCCGGGGTGATCCTGTATCTGCTCAACAACGAAAAAATTAACCGTGAGTACACCGAGGCGTACACCAACGCCAGCCTGATCGTGCGCGAAGATTACGCGTTCGACGACGGCCTGTTCTCCGGCTATGACGCAGATGCACGCAAGTATGACAAAACCAGCTGGAACTATGAGCTGGACGAAAACGGTCATGCCAAACGCGATACCACTCTCACCCACCCACGCTGCGTGTGGAACCTGCTGAAAGAGCACGTTTCCCGCTATACGCCGGAAATGGTTGAGAACATCTGCGGTACGCCGAAGGCCGACTTCCTGAAAGTTTGTGAGTACATCGCTGAAACGAGCGCACACGACAAAACCGCATCATTCCTGTATGCGCTGGGCTGGACGCAACACTCCGTGGGTGCGCAGAACATCCGCACGATGGCGATGATCCAGCTGCTGCTCGGCAATATGGGCATGGCCGGCGGCGGCGTGAACGCGCTGCGCGGTCACTCCAACATTCAGGGCCTGACCGATCTCGGCCTGCTGTCACAAAGCCTGCCGGGCTACATGACGCTGCCGAGCGAAAAACAGACCGACCTGCAAACTTACCTGACGGCCAACACGCCTAAACCGCTGCTGGAAGGCCAGGTGAACTACTGGGGTAACTATCCGAAGTTCTTCGTCTCAATGATGAAGGCGTTCTATGGGGATAAGGCAACGGCTGAAAACAGCTGGGGCTTTGACTGGCTGCCGAAGTGGGACAAAGGCTACGACGTTCTGCAGTACTTCGAGATGATGTCACAGGGCAAGGTGAACGGCTATATCTGCCAGGGATTCAACCCGGTGGCGTCGTTCCCGAACAAGAACAAAATTGTGGCTTCGCTTTCGAAGCTGAAGTTCCTCGTGACCATCGACCCGCTTAACACCGAAACGTCTACGTTCTGGCAGAACCACGGCGAGTCTAACGACGTTGATCCGTCGAAGATTCAGACCGAAGTCTTCCGCCTGCCGTCCACCTGCTTTGCCGAAGAGAACGGCTCCATCGTCAACTCCGGACGCTGGTTGCAGTGGCACTGGAAAGGCGCGGACGCCCCGGGTAGCGCTAAAACCGACGGCGAAATCCTGGCAGGCATTTTCATGCGCATGCGTGAAATGTACGCCAAAGACGGCGGTCCGGTACCGGAGCCCGTACTCAACATGACGTGGAACTACTCCACGCCGGAAGAGCCTGCTTCAGAAGAAGTTGCAATGGAGAGCAACGGTAAAGCGCTGGCCGATATTACCGACCCGGCAACGGGCGCGGTCATCGTCAAGAAAGGGCAGCAGCTCACTTCGTTTGCACAGCTCCGCGACGACGGCACCACCTCCAGCGGCTGTTGGATCTTCGCGGGCAGCTGGACGCCGGACGGCAACCAGATGGCGCGTCGTGATAACGCCGATCCGTCAGGCCTGGGCAATACGCTCGGCTGGGCATGGGCGTGGCCGCTCAACCGCCGCATTCTCTATAACCGCGCCTCCGCTGACCCTCAGGGTAAACCGTGGGATCCGAAACGCCAGTTGCTGAAATGGGACGGCGCGAAATGGAGCGGGATGGATATTCCGGACTACAGCACCGCAGCACCGGGGTCTGACGTCGGGCCGTTCATCATGCAGCCGGAAGGCATGGGTCGCCTGTTTGCTCTCGATAAGATGGCGGAAGGACCGTTCCCGGAACACTATGAGCCGTTTGAGACACCGCTTGGCACCAACCCACTGCATCCAAATGTCGTGTCGAACCCGGCAGCACGCGTGTTTAAAGACGACCTGGCGGCAATGGGTAAAGCCGATAAGTTCCCGTACGTGGGTACCACTTACCGTCTGACCGAGCACTTCCACTACTGGACCAAGCACGCGCTGCTCAACGCCATCGCGCAGCCGGAACAGTTTGTGGAAATTGGCGAAAAGCTGGCGAACAAGCTTGGCATCGGCCACGGCGATACCGTTAAAGTCTCTTCCAACCGTGGCTATATCAAGGCCAAGGCGGTGGTGACCAAGCGTATCCGCACGCTGAAGGTGGACGGTAAGGACGTGGATACCATCGGCATCCCAATCCACTGGGGTTACGAGGGCGTGGCGAAGAAAGGCTTTATCGCCAATACCCTGACGCCGTACGTCGGCGACGCCAACACCCAGACGCCGGAGTTCAAATCCTTCCTCGTGAACGTGGAAAAGGTGTAACGGAGACGACTTATGGCTTATCAATCCCAAGATATCATCCGTCGTTCCGCGACTAACGGCTTAACGCCACCGCCAGAGGCACGCGACCACCAGCAGGAAGTGGCGAAGCTTATCGACGTGACCACCTGTATCGGCTGTAAAGCCTGTCAGGTGGCCTGTTCGGAGTGGAACGATATCCGCGATGAAATCGGCAGCAACGTCGGGGTGTACGACAACCCCGCCGATTTGACCGCCAAGTCCTGGACGGTGATGCGCTTCTCGGAAGTGGAGCAGAACGACAAACTGGAATGGCTGATCCGCAAGGATGGCTGCATGCACTGCGCCGACCCAGGCTGCCTGAAGGCGTGTCCGTCTGAGGGGGCTATCATTCAGTATGCCAACGGCATCGTCGACTTCCAGTCTGAGCAATGCATCGGCTGCGGTTATTGCATCGCAGGCTGCCCGTTCGACGTACCGCGCCTGAATCCGGAAGACAACCGTGTCTACAAATGTACGCTGTGCGTAGACCGCGTTACCGTGGGCCAGGAACCGGCCTGCGTGAAGACCTGCCCGACTGGCGCTATCCACTTTGGCTCCAAAGAGGATATGAAAGTGCTGGCAGGCGAACGCGTGGCAGAGCTGAAAACGCGCGGTTATGACAACGCGGGCCTGTACGATCCGGCGGGCGTTGGCGGTACGCACGTGATGTATGTGCTGCACCACGCCGACAAGCCGAATCTCTATCACGGCCTGCCGGAGAACCCGGAAATCAGCCAGACCGTTAAGTTCTGGAAAGGCATCTGGAAACCGCTTGCCGCCGTTGGCTTCGCAGCAACCTTTGCCGCCAGCATCTTCCACTACGTCGGGGTTGGGCCAAACCGCGCCGATGAGGAAGAGGACAATCTGCATGAAGAGAAAGACGAGGTGCGCAAATGAAACGTCGTGACACCATCGTGCGCTACACCGCGCCGGAACGCATCAACCACTGGGTCACCGCCTTCTGCTTTATTCTGGCGGCAGTGAGCGGGCTGGGCTTTTTCTTCCCGTCCTTCAACTGGCTGATGCACATTCTCGGTACGCCGCAGCTGGCGCGCATTGTGCATCCCTTCGTCGGGGTGGTGATGTTCGCTTCGTTCATCATCATGTTCTTCCGCTACTGGCACCATAATCTAATCAATCGGGATGATATCTTTTGGGCGAAGAATATTCGTAAGATCGTCGTCAACGAGGAAGTGGGGGACACCGGACGCTATAACTTCGGCCAGAAATGCGTGTTCTGGGCGGCGATTATCTTCCTGGTGCTACTGCTGGTGAGCGGCGTGATTATCTGGCGTCCGTACTTTGCGCCAGCGTTCTCCATTCCGGTGATCCGCTTCGCGCTGATGCTGCATTCATTTGCCGCGGTAGCGTTAATTGTGGTTATTATGGTGCATATTTACGCCGCCCTTTGGGTGAAAGGTACCATTACCGCGATGGTGGAAGGCTGGGTCACCAGCGCATGGGCGAAAAAACATCACCCGCGCTGGTACCGGGAAGTCCGCCAGAAACAGGAAAAAGAGACCGAATGAGTATTCGCATAATCCCGCAAGATGAACTGGGGAGTAGCGAGAAACGCACGGCGGAAGCAATTCCGCCGTTATTATTCCCGCGACTGAAAAACCTCTATCACCGCAGAGCGGAACGCCTGCAGCAGCTGGCTCAGGACAATCCGCTGGGCGACTACCTGCGTTTTGCTGCGCTTATCGCCCATGCGCAGGAAGTGGTGCTGTATGACCACCCGCTGCAAATGGATCTGACCGCGCGCATTAAAGAAGCCGCAGCTCAGGGCAAACCGCCGCTGGATATTCACGTCCTGCCCCGCGACAAGCACTGGCAAAAATTGCTGCAGTCGATGATAGCCGAGCTGAAGCCTGAAATGAGCGGCCCGGCGCTGGCGGTTATCGAGAATCTGGAAAAAGCCTCCGATACGGAGCTGGAAGCGATGGCGAGCGCCCTGTTCGCTTCCGATTTCGCTTCCGTCAGCAGCGATAAAGCCCCGTTCATCTGGGCTGCGCTGTCGCTCTACTGGGCACAAATGGCCAGCCTGATCCCCGGCAAAGCACGAGCGGAGTACGGCGAGCACCGCCAGTTCTGTCCGGTCTGCGGATCGATGCCGGTTTCAAGCGTTGTGCAGATTGGCACCACCCAAGGGCTGCGCTATCTGCACTGCAACCTGTGTGAGTCTGAATGGCACGTGGTGCGCGTAAAATGCAGCAACTGCGAACAGAGCCGCGATTTGCACTACTGGTCTCTGGATAACGAGCAGGCATCGGTCAAAGCGGAAAGCTGCGGCGACTGCGGTACTTACCTGAAGATTCTGTACCAGGAAAAAGACCCGAACGTTGAGCCCGTAGCCGACGACCTTGCCTCGCTGGTGCTGGACGCACGCATGGAGCAAGAGGGCTTTGCCCGCAGCTCTATCAACCCGTTCCTGTTCCCGGGCGAAGGTGAGTAACACGTTAAGTAACCGGGTGCAGATGCGCCCGGTTAACATTTTTTGTATACCTCATCTCTTGCCATAACCTGGCATTCATCCCAAATCTCCGCCTGTTGCCCATACCACATGCAAAACTTATGCGATCGGCTTTCCGGAATCTGAAGCTGATTAATTTATCGTCTATTCAATACTGAATATTGACGATATAACCCCCTTTCAGACAAGGCATTGATCATCTCTTACGGAAAGATGTGTTCATGTTTTAACCGTCGAGTGCTATCTTGTGTGAATAGATAACACAAGTGAGTGAAATTATGCCCAGGACAACAAGCATTACAATTGGCGAACATCTCGATCGCTTTATCAGTGACATGGTTGAAAGCGGACGCTATGGATCCACAAGTGAAGTGATCCGCTCCGCGTTACGGTTGCTGGAAGAGCAGGAATTACGCAATGGACAGTTACGAGAGGCGCTGGAAGAAGGACTCCGCAGTGGTGAAAGTCCACTCACCCTGCATGAGATTGCGGCAAGGAAAAAACGCAGCTTAAATGTATAAACTTTCGTATCGGGCAGCAGAGGATTTTGGGACAGTTTATGAATACACGTTCAGGCAGTTTGGCCCACAACAGGCAGACAGCTACACGAACCAACTGGACGCGATCCTTACGTTACTGGCCAAAAATCCCCATATGGGGCGTGATGTTTCAGAGATCGTTGAAGGGATTCGTCGTCACGAACACAGCCATCATGCCATCTTTTACCAGACAATGGATGACGGGATTTTTATCATTCGTATTCTGCATCAGAAAATGAACCCCCACTTACACCTCCTTTAACCTTACTCCTCCTCGTTGCCGCCCTCTTCCAGCGGCCCGAAGGGTTTGGCGGGCAGAACGATATAGATGCCTTCAAAAACGGCACCCGGATGCTCATCGCCAAACAGCTCAACCTGAAGCTGTACTCGCGCCTTACGGCCACGAGCAAGGCGATCGAGGTCACCGCTGAGTGAACCCAGGTCAGCAATGGCGCTGGGTTTGCCGCTGATAGGGCTGCTGTAACGAATGTGGGCATCGGCCAGAATGATGGTGCCGCCGAGATGACGTTCGCGCAGCATCAGCCAGATAAGTCCCCAACCGGTGAGCGTCGCCAGCGAGAACAGACTGCCGGCGAACAGCGTATTGTGCGGGTTCTGATTGCCGATCTCCGGCATGGTCGTGATAAATTTTTGCCCGGTGTACTGCTGAATGCGCACGCCCATCTTTTCGCTAAGTGGGATATGTTCGTACCAGGCCTGCTGAAGCTGACCGCACCAGTCGCCGCGGTGCAGAATGTCGTCGAGCGTCGCCACGGGTTTAATCATCAGGAAGTGGCGCACTGGCGTAGTTTGCGGGGTGGTAATCTCACCCTGGTTTACGAATCCGAGCTTGGCAAAGAACTCCACCGCGTCTTCGCGGGCGCTACAGGTAACGCGTTTGACGCCCTCCTGACGCGCGACCGATTCCAGCGTCATCGCCATCAGCGTGCCGAGCCCTTTATCCTGCACGGCAGGATCCACGGCCATAAAGCGAATCGACGCTTCGTTGTCCCCGTTGATGTACAAGCGTCCAACCGCCACCAGGTTGCCAGACTCGTCCATCACCATCTGGTGATGCGCCATCGCATCCCAGGCGTCGCGCTCGGAGCCCTGCGGCTGATGGAGCGGCTTGCGCAACATCTCCCAGCGAAACTGATAATAACGCGCTAACTCTTCTTCCGTTTGCGGTACTCGAAGGTGATACATAGCAGAACTCTCTTTTGCCGCCCGCGACCAGCCTGCATGAAGGCTGTTCATACCTGCAACCAGAAGGTCACGGGACCGTCATTAACCAGTGAAACCTGCATATCAGCCGCGAAGCGCCCCGTCTGGGTATGCATCTCCTGCTGACGACAACGCTCAACAAAGTACTCATACAGCGCTTCGGCTTTATCAGGCGCGGCCCCGCGCGAGAAGCCAGGACGCATACCACGTTCGGTATCTGCCGCCAGCGTAAACTGCGACACGACCAGTACGCTACCGCCCGCCTGCTGCACGTTAAGATTCATTTTACCGTCGGCGTCGCTGAAGATTCGATAGCCCAGCACGCGCTCGCACAGGCGATTTGCTTTTTGCTCGTCATCCTCTTTTTCGACACCCAATAACACCAAAAGTCCCTGACCAATTTCTCCCGTCACCTCTCCCTCCACGGTGACGTTGGCACGGGTTACGCGCTGAATTAATGCAATCATGGTTGTTCTTCTTCTTCCTGGGATGCAGCGAGTTTGAGTTTGCGGTATTCCCCGAGAGTGACAGTAATTTCGGCCCCAAGCAAGACGATACACCACGTCCAGTAAACCCAGACGAACAAAATGGGGATAACCGAAATCACACCGTAAATCAGCTGATAGGACGGGAAAGTGGTGATGTAGAGCGCAAATCCCTTTTTCCCCAGTTCAAATAGCGCAGCGGCCACCAGCGCGCCAAGTACCGCATCGCGGTTCAGCACGCGCGTGGTCGGTACAATGCTGTAGAGCAGCCAGAAGGAGATCCAGGAAAGCAGCAGCGGGAAGATACGCAGGACGTTATCAATGACGCCGTTGAGCTCGCTCGCCCAGCGTAATGAGAGCAGATAAGAGCTGATGACCAGGCTTGCTCCCGCCAGCAACGGTCCGAGCGTCAGGATCATCCAGTAGACGGCGAACGAGTAAACCTTTGGCCGCACCCGTTTGCTGCGCCAGATAGTGTTCAGTGCGCTATCGATGGCGTACATCAACAGCAGAGCCGTGACGATCAGGCCACAGGCACCGACGGCGGTCATTTTACTGGAGTTAGCAACGAACTGTTCGATGTAGCGCTGAATAACATCGCCCGTGGCGGGCAGGAAATTGGCGAAGACAAAATGACGCAGCGTCAGGCTGACGTCAGAAAACATCGGAAATGCCGCGAACAGCGCAAAAATAACGGCGATAAGCGGCACCAGGGAAAGTAACGATACATAAGCCAGATTGCCGGCCAGCGTCGTCATATTGTCTTCATCAATGCGCCGCCAGAGAAGCTTCAGCCAGGCGAAGAACGGCCCGGCGTGTCGGGTGGCTTTTTGATGAACGGTTTTTAGCATAGCTGTTTCGCAAAATACTCGGGAATGGTGTCTTTTCCGGTCACCAGAATGCTGTTAATGCCCAGCTGTCTGGCGCCCTCTATATTATCGACGTTATCATCGAAAAAGACCGTATCGTTTGCGGAAAAACCTTCGGCTTCCAGCACCTGCTGATAAATTCGCGTTTCCGGTTTACGCATACCCATTTCCTGCGACAGGTAAATATGGTCAGCGGATTCGCGCACTTCCGGATATTCATCCGGCCAGAAGGTAGTATGCAGACGATTGGTATTCGACAGCACCACCACACGATGACCCTGCTGGCGAAGTTTACGCATAATCGCAGTCACCTCCGGACGCAATCCCACAAAAATCGCCTGCCAGCCATGAGAAAATTGCTCGTAGCTCAGCGGTAAATCCATTTCATGACACAGCGCTTCGGCGAAAGCTTCATCAGAGATTTCCCCTCGCTCGTGCTGATGAAATGCTTCTCCCATGACGAATTTCTGCTTCAGGGTTGCCAGCGGCACACGGCTGAAATCACTCCACGCGCCAAACACGCGGTTGAAGTCAATGTCGACAATCACATTACCTAAATCAAAGATATAGAGCATGATCCTCTCCTTTTGCGTCATGGAAAAATAACTGTAGCGGGAAAGAGGAGGTTTGACTACAAGGAGGAGATGCCTGGCGCAGAAAAGGGTACGTTGCTTTTCCGGACGGCAACCAACAAAAAAACCGCTGAATATCAGCGGCTTTTTTATTTCAGCACGAACAGACTAAAAATTAGTCTTCTTTCGGGCCACGCATTGCGCGTTTACGGTCGTTCTCGGTCAGGTGACGCTTACGGATGCGGATAGAAGTTGGGGTAACTTCTACCAGTTCGTCGTCATCGATGAACTCCAGAGCCTGCTCCAGGGTCATCTTCACTGGCGGAACCAGAACCGTTGCTTCGTCAGTACCAGACGCACGCATGTTGGTCAGTTTCTTACCGGTCAGGCAGTTAACGGTCAGGTCGTTAGAACGGCTGTGAATACCGATGATCTGACCTTCGTACACTTCTGCACCGTGACCCAGGAACAGCTTACCGCGGTCCTGCAGGCTGAACAGCGCGAACGCAACCGCTTTACCCTGACCGTTGGAGATCAGTACGCCGTTGTTACGCTGACCAACATCACCTGGACGCACATCGTCGTAGTGGCTGAAGGTAGAGTACAGCAGACCGGTACCGGAGGTCATGGTCATGAACTCTGAACGGAAACCGATCAGACCACGGCTTGGGATCACGTAGTCGAGACGTACGCGGCCTTTTCCGTCTGGATTCATGTTTTTCAGGTCGCCTTTGCGCTCACCCAGAGCCTGCATAACAGAACCCTGATGCTGCTCTTCAACGTCCAGCGTTACGTTTTCGAACGGCTCTTGTTTACGGCCGTCGATTTCGCGGAAGATAACTTTCGGACGGGAAACCGCCATCTCGAAACCTTCACGACGCATGTTTTCAATCAGAACGGACAGGTGCAGTTCACCACGGCCAGAAACGCGGAATGCGTCTGCATCCGGGGTTTCTTCCACGCGCAGCGCAACGTTGTGCACCAGCTCTTTGTTCAGGCGGTCAAGAATCTGACGGGAGGTAACGAATTTACCTTCTTTACCACAGAACGGAGAGGTGTTGACGTTGAAGAACATGCTCACGGTTGGCTCATCAACGGACAGCGCTGGCAGCGCTTCTACCGCCTGCGGGTCGCAGATGGTGTCGGAGATGTTCAGCTCGCCCAGACCGGTGATCGCGATGATGTCGCCGGCTTCAGCCACGTCGCTCTCGATACGCTCCAGACCCAGGTGGGTCAGTACTTTACCGACTTTACCGTTACGGGTTTTGCCTTCGCTATCGATGATAGTGACCTGCTGGTTCGGCTTCACTTTACCGCGTTTGATGCGGCCGATGCCGATAACGCCAACGTAGTTGTTGTAGTCCAGCTGGGAGATCTGCATCTGCAGAGTCCCTTCCAGATCGACGTTTGGCGCAGGAACGCGGTCAACGATCGCCTGATACAGCGGGGTCATGTCTTCCGCCATATCTTCGTGATCCAGACCCGCGATACCGTTCAGCGCAGAAGCGTAAACGATAGGGAAGTCCAGCTGCTCGTCGGTCGCGTCGAGGTTAACGAACAGGTCGAAGACCTGATCCACAACCCAGTCTGGACGCGCGCCAGGACGGTCAACTTTGTTGATAACAACAATCGGCTTCAGACCATGGGCGAACGCCTTTTTGGTCACGAAGCGGGTCTGAGGCATTGGGCCATCCATTGCGTCAACGACCAGCAGCACGGAGTCTACCATGGACATTACACGTTCAACTTCACCACCGAAGTCGGCGTGGCCTGGGGTATCAACGATGTTGATACGGTAGTCATTCCATTTGATAGCGGTGTTTTTAG
>NZ_DALZVG010000026.1:0-65988 GCF_032012665.1 Scandinavium sp. | reverse complement strand
GCGGCGCCAGAACCTAAATCTGGTGCGTCTACCAATTTCGCCACTCCCGCAAAAAGATGGTGGCTACGACGGGATTCGAACCTGTGACCCCATCATTATGAGTGATGTGCTCTAACCAACTGAGCTACGTAGCCATCTTTTTTTCGCGTTACCTTATCGGCGTTGCGGGGCGCATTATGCGTATTGAGCCTGGTAGCGTCAACTTCTTTTTCAAGGAAAATAGCCGGAATGTGACTGTTTGGTTAGGTTGCGAACAGCAAGGCGAATTTATCGGCAATAATTGATTCTAACGCCTTTTTTGCCGCCAGATGAGTACCCACAAACGGCAAAAGGGCCCCGAAAGGCCCTTTGTCAAAAACGTGACATTATTTGTAGGCAGACTGATGCACGCCGACGGCACGGCCTGATGGATCGTTCATGGTTTTGAACGCTTCGTCCCACTCGATCGCTTTCGCAGAAGAGCAGGCTACGGACGGGCCGCCTGGTACACATTCCGCCGCGCTTGGCAGCGGGAACAGCTCTTCAAAGATTTCGCGATACAGATAGGCTTCTTTTGAAGATGGCGTGTTGTACGGGAAGCGGAAGCTTGCAGTTTCCAGCTGTTTGTCGGTGATTTGCTTCGCAGCCACTTCTTTTAACGTATCAATCCAGCTGTAGCCCACGCCGTCAGAGAATTGTTCCTTCTGGCGCCACGCCACGCTTGCCGGCAGATAAGATTCAAAGCATTCGCGCAGAATGTGTTTTTCCATTTTGCCGTTGCCGCACATTTTATCCTGCGGGTTGATACGCATCGCCACGTCGAGGAATTTCTTGTCGAGGAACGGCACGCGCGCTTCAACACCCCAGGCAGACATCGCTTTGTTTGCGCGAGCGCAGTCAAACATATGCAGAGCCTGAAGCTTACGCACAGTTTCTTCATGCAGCTCTTTGGCGTTCGGCGCTTTATGGAAGTAGAGGTAGCCGCCGAACACTTCATCGGAGCCTTCGCCAGAAAGCACCATTTTTATGCCCATCGCCTTGATTTTACGCGACATCAGATACATTGGCGTCGAGGCGCGAATGGTGGTCACATCGTAGGTTTCGATGTGATAAATCACGTCGCGAATGGCATCCAGACCTTCCTGCACGGTGAAGTGAATCTCATGGTGCACGGTGCCCAGATGATTTGCCACTTCCTGCGCAGCTTTCAGGTCCGGTGAACCTTCCAGGCCAACGGCGAAAGAGTGCAGCTGCGGCCACCAGGCCTCAGATCGCTCCTGATCTTCCACGCGGCGAGCGGCGAATTTCTTGGTGATGGCGGAAATAACGGATGAATCCAGACCACCGGAAAGCAGCACGCCGTAAGGCACGTCAGACATCAGGTGACTTTTCACGGAGTCTTCCAGCGCCTGACGCAGTTCGTTTTTGTCGGTGACGTTGTCTTTTACCGCCTCATAGTCGAACCAGTCGCGCTGATAATAAGGACGGATTTCGCCGTCCTGGCTCCACAGGTAGCTGCCAGCAGGGAATTCTTTGATGGTGCGGCACACCGGCACCAGTGCTTTCATTTCGGAGGCAACATACAGGTTGCCGTGCTCGTCGTGACCCATGTACAGCGGGATGATCCCAATGTGATCGCGGCCAATCAGGTACGCGTCTTTTTCGCTGTCGTACAGGGCGAAGGCGAACATACCTTGCAGATCGTCGAGGAACTCCGGGCCTTTTTCCTGGTACAGCGCGAGGATCACTTCGCAGTCGGAACCCGTCTGGAACTGGTAACGGTCGCCATATTCAGCGCGCAGTGCCTGATGGTTGTAGATCTCACCGTTCACGGCCAGCGCATGGGTTTTCTTTTCGTTGTAAAGCGGCTGGGCACCGGCGTTGACGTCGACAATCGACAGACGTTCGTGAGCAAGAATAGCTTTATCGCTGGCATAAATACCGGACCAGTCCGGGCCGCGGTGGCGCATCAGGCGGGACAGTTCCAGCGCTTTTTTACGCAGCTCAACCGCGTCCGTCTTGATATCCAGTACACCGAAAATAGAACACATAGCTACTTCTCCGTTAATGCTGTTGCGTGTTGTTGGGGCGTTGCATGCTTTAAAAAATGCCGTAAAGCGTAAGCGTGCGCAAGAGAATTACGGGGCTAAACGAAAATAGTGCAATGAGGATTAGCGAATAGTGAAAAAGGCGCAGGCTTTTAGTTCTGCTATTGACGGTTTCTCAATAAACTACGTCTTTTATTAGACGTTGGTGCATTTTTGAAGTTGAAAAATAAAAAACCACGCCGCAGGACGTGGTTTTGAACTCAGATGATGTCGATTTCGGCAACCGACGGGTAAATCCACGACGGCCGGAAGGGCATATTGTCGATGTCATCGACGGTGGAGACACCGGAGAGCACCAGAATCGTTTCCAGCCCGGCCTGGAAGCCTGCCAGAATGTCGGTGCGAAGATTGTCGCCGACGATCACTGTTTCTTCAGAGTGGGCCTGCATTTTGTTGAGCGCGGCGCGGATGATCCACGGGCTCGGCTTGCCAACGATAAAAGGTTTACGACCTGAGATTTTCTCAATACCTGCACAAAGCGCACCGCATGCCGGGTAATAGCCACGGCCGTGGGTGTCCGGGTTGGTGGCGATAAAGCGTGCGCCGTTGGCGACGAAGAACGCAGCCTTGTGCATCATTTCCCAGTTAAAGGAGCGCGTTTCGCCGACAATCACGAAGTCCGGGTTGACGTCAGTGATGGTGAATCCGGCTTTATACAGTTCGTGGATTAGCGCGCCCTCACCGACAACGTAGGCTTTTTTCCCTTCCTGACGGCGCAGGAAGTCGGCGGTGGCCATGGCGGAGGTATAAAACACGCTGTCCGGGACGTCGATGCCCGCGGTAGCGAAACGGTTTGCCAGATCCTGACCTGTTTGTGACGGGTAGTTGGTCAGGCAGACAAACGGCATGCCTTTATCCAGCACGCGCGCAACGAAATCAGCAGCGCCCGGTACGGCTACGTTATCGTGCATCAGCACGCCGTCAATATCGCAAATGATGTTCTTGAGGGTCATGGACAGTCCAGCGTCTTTGTTCAGGAAAGGCGTAATTATACACATTATCCTCCCGCATGCCCGAGGCGCGGGAGGAGGGCGGGTTAGCCTTCGAGCAGGTGTTGCAGCAGCAGGCCGTTAAGCATCGAGCGTTTGACCAGCGCAAACGCGCCAATGGCCGAACGATGATCGAGGGCCGAGCGCACGACGGGCAGATTCTGGCGAAACGCTTTCAGCGCCTGAGTGTTGATGCAGCCTTCGACGGCGGGCAGCAGCACTTTTTCGGCTTCGGTGATTTCACCGGCAATCACCACTTTTTGCGGATTAAACAGATTGATAGCAATGGCGATGGTTTTACCCAGATGGCGGCCAACCTGCTCAATCACTTCGCTTGCCAGCGCATCGCCCTTATTCGCGGCTTTGCAGATGGTTTTGATGTTGCACTCATCCAGCGTGACTTTGCTCTGATAGCCTTTTTCCAACAGCTGACGAACCTTAAGTTCGATGGCGGCATTGGCGGCGACGGTTTCCAGGCAGCCAAAATTGCCGCAGTGGCAGCGTTCGCCGAGCGGGTCGACCTGAATATGGCCAATCTCGCCGACGTTGCCGTTGCGGCCGATAAAAATGCGCCCATTGGAGATGATCCCGGCCCCGGTTCCTCGATGAACACGCACCAGAATAGAGTCTTCGCAGTCCTGTGTTGCACCGAAGTAGTGCTCTGCGAGCGCCAGGCTGCGAATATCGTGACCGACAAAACAGGTGACGTTAAAGCGTTTTTCCAGCGCGCCCACCAGACCCCAGTTCTCCACCTGAATGTGAGGCATATAGCGGATGACGCCGCTTTCCGGATCGACCAGCCCCGGCAGGATAACCGAGATTGCGATCAGTTCGCGGATCTTGCGCTGGGTGTGCTCAATAAAGGTGGCGATGGTGTCGAGGAGCGCATACTCAAGCGTTTCCTGCGTGCGTTGTGGAAGCGGGTAGTGCTCTTCAGCAAGCACCTTGCTGCTCAGATCGTAAAGCGTGAGCGTGGTGTCGTGGCGACCAAGACGTACGCCGATGGCGTGAAAATTGCGGGTCTCGGTAACGATAGAAATGGCGCGGCGGCCTCCGGTGGAGGCCTGCTGATCGACTTCTTTGATCAGGCCGCGTTCAATAAGCTGACGCGTGATTTTGGTCACGCTGGCGGGCGCAAGCTGGCTCTGTTCGGCAATCTGAATGCGCGAGATTGGCCCATGCTGGTCAATCAGGCGGTAAACGGCCGCACTGTTAAGCTGTTTAACGAGGTCAACATTACCAATTTGAGCTTGTCCGCCTGATGTCATACTTTACTTACTCAGTTAACGACCTCGTTACCATTAACGATGGTCTTGGTGATTTTATAATCGCGGGTGAACGCGGTCAGGTTCGCCACCTTGCCTGGCGCAATGCTGCCGAGCTGTTTTTCCACGCCGATGGCGCGGGCAGGATAGAGCGTAGCCATACGCAAGGTTTCATCCAGGGCGATGCCGCAGTGTTCTACCAGATTACGCACGCCTTCAATCATGGTTAGCGCCGAGCCGCTCAGGGTGCCGTTCTCATCCACGCAGAGCCCATCGCGGTAGTATATTGTTTTACCAGCAAAAATGAACTCTTCAATGTTTGCCCCCGCCGGCGCGGTGGCGTCGGTCACCAGGCACAGCTTATCGCCTTTCAGGCGTTTGGCGTTGCGGACGTTGGCGAAATCGACGTGCAGACCGTCAACGATAATGCCGCAGTAAACGTCTGCTTCATCAAAGATGGCGCCAGCAAGGCCCGGCTCGCGTCCGGTGATGTACGGCATCGCGTTATAGAGGTGTGTGGCGAAGGTGATGCCCGCACGGAAGCCCACTTTGGCTTCTTTCAGCGTGGCATTGGAGTGACCCGCAGAGACCACGATCCCGGCATTCACCAGACGAGTAATCACCTCGGCAGGTACCATTTCAGGCGCAAGGGTGACCTTGGTTATCACATCGGCGTTGGCGCAGAGGAAGTCCACCAGTTCATTGTCTGGTTTACGAACGTAATCCGGATTGTGGGTCCCTTTCTTGACGATGTTCAGCCACGGGCCCTCAAGGTGCAGACCGAGTGCCTGATTTGGGTATTTCGCCAGGTATTCACGCATTACGCGGATACCCTGCTTCATCAGGTCGTCGCTGGAGGTAATCAGCGTTGGCAGGTAGCTGGTGCAGCCAGATTTTTCGTTGGCTTTCTGCATGATTTCCAGCGTTTCAACGGTCACCGCGTCCGGGCTGTCGTTGAACTGCACGCCGCCGCAGCCGTTTAACTGCACGTCAATAAAACCGGGAGCGAGGATGGCGCCATTCAACGAGCGTTGCTCAATCCCGGACGGCAAGTCGGCCTGTGGGCAGATACGTTCAATCAGGCCATCGGCAATCACTACCGCATGGTCATCCAGAATTTCGTGGCCGGTATAGATTCGGCCCTGAGTTAATGCATACATTACGACCCCCGGTTCTTAAAAATGCGACCGCCCCTGAAAACAGAGGCGGGGATTCAATTACAGACCTTTGATGTTTTCAGCTTCTAATTCGTTGAAGTACTTCAGCGTCTTCACTTTCAGCTCCATGGTGGACGGCTCGTCACACACCATGACCGCTTTCGGATGCAGCTGCAGGCAGCTGATAGTCCACATATGGTTGACGTTACCTTCAACGGCGGCCTGCAGCGCCTGTGCTTTCTGGTGGCCCAGCACCAGAATCATCACTTCTTCTGCGTCCAGCAGCGTACCCACACCCACGGTCAGTGCGTATTTAGGCACTTGAGTCACGTCGCCGTCGAAGAAGCGGGAGTTTGCCACGCGGGTGTCATGAGTCAGGGTTTTAATGCGGGTACGGGAAGCCAGGGAAGAGGCAGGTTCGTTGAATGCGATGTGACCGTCGTTGCCCACGCCGCCCATGAACAGGTTGATTTTACCGTAGGAGCGGATTTTTTCTTCGTACTGGCGGCACTCTGCGTCGATGTCTGGCGCGTTGCCATCCAGCAGGTTAATGTTTTCAGCTGGAATATCAACGTGATCGAAGAAGTTGCGGTGCATGAAGCTGTGGTAGCTTTCCGGATGCTCCTTCGGCAGGCCAACATATTCGTCCATGTTGAAGGTGACAACGTGTTTGAAACTAACCTGGCCCGCTTTATGCATATCAACCAGAGCTTTGTATGCTGTGAGCGGGGTGCCGCCGGTTGGCAGACCCAGAACGAACGGACGATCCGCCGTTGGTTTAAACGCATTGATGCGGTTGACGATATGACGGGCGGCCCATTTGCCTACTTGTTCTGCTGTCGCCAGGGGAATCAGTCTCATTGTTCACCTCAATAGTTAATATAAACGGTTGGCGGATTGGCACCGAATCTCAGTTAAGAGTAACCTGGTTTGGCAACGAGAGGGGGCAATCCGTCCTGATTTTTCGAATGATAAAATAAGTTTTCCCTGTTAGCCAGTCGGATGAGGGGGTTATGACGATATTTGGTGATAAAAATCACAAAAAAGGTGCGTTTAATTTGCGAGACGAATTAATTTTCCACACACTCTCAAAGCAAGTGGTATGTCGCTGTGCTTTTAAGATAGTCACACTATAAAAATACGGCTTTAACGAAGTCGGATCGGGGTCTCATAGGGGGAAGAAAAGTGAGTGTTCTAGGTTATTTACAAAAAGTGGGCCGCGCACTGATGGTGCCAGTGGCCACGCTGCCTGCCGCAGCCATCCTGATGGGTGTCGGCTACTGGATTGACCCGGTAAGTTGGGGCGGCGATAACGCCTTAGCGGCGCTGTTTATCAAATCTGGCTCGGCCATCATCGATCATATGTCCGTGTTGTTTGCGATCGGTGTGGCTTACGGTATGTCCAAAGATAAAGACGGTGCAGCTGCGCTGACCGGCTTTGTTGGTTTCCTCGTTTTAACCACCCTGTGCTCTCCGGCAGCGGTGTCGATGATCCAGAAGATTCCTCTGGAGCAGGTCCCGGCGGCTTTCGGTAAGATCGAAAACCAGTTCGTGGGTATCCTTGTCGGTATTATTTCTGCTGAGCTGTACAACCGCTTTAGCGGTGTTGAGCTGCCGAAAGCGCTGTCGTTCTTCAGCGGCCGCCGTCTGGTACCTATCCTGACCTCCTTCCTGATGATCGCCGTTGCGTTCCTGCTGATGTACATCTGGCCGGTTATCTTCGGTGGCCTGGTGAGCTTCGGTGAGCACATTCAGAAACTGGGCTCTGCGGGCGCCGGTATCTATGCGTTCTTCAACCGTCTGCTGATCCCTGTTGGTCTGCACCACGCGCTGAACTCCGTATTCTGGTTCGACGTTGCCGGTATTAACGACATCCCTAACTTCCTGGGCGGTGCGCAGTCTATCGAAGCCGGTAAAGCGGTTGTCGGTATCACCGGTCGCTATCAGGCAGGCTTCTTCCCAATCATGATGTTCGGCCTTCCAGGTGCTGCGCTGGCGATTTACCAGTGCGCACGTCCGGAAAACAAAGCCAAAGTGCTGGGTATCATGATGGCGGGTGCCTTCGCGGCATTCTTCACCGGTATCACCGAGCCTCTGGAGTTCTCCTTCATGTTCGTGGCACCAGTGCTGTACTTCATCCACGCTGTGCTGACGGGTATTTCCGTGTTTATCGCGGCGAGCATGCAGTGGATTGCTGGTTTCGGCTTCAGTGCCGGTCTGGTGGATATGGTGCTCTCCTCGCGTAACCCGCTGGCGACGCACTGGTGGATGCTGATCCCTCAGGGCCTGGTGTTCTTCGTTATCTACTACGTGGTGTTCCGCTTCACCATCACCAAATTCAACCTGATGACGCCAGGTCGTGAACTGGCGGTTGCCGGTAGCGAAGAAGATGGTCAGGACGTGAATGTGAGCACCGGCAAAGAGCAGGATGCATCCGCGCTGGCTCGTCAGTACATTGCTGCCGTAGGTGGTTCTGATAACCTGACCGGTATCGACGCGTGCATCACCCGTCTGCGTCTGAACGTGAAGGATTCTTCTCTGGTTAACGAAGCGCTGGCCAAACGCCTCGGTGCGTCCGGTGTGATTCGTCTGAACAAAACCAGCGTGCAGATTATCGTGGGCTTCGTGGCAGAAAAAATTGCTAACGCGATGAAAACCACCGGCCACGTTGCCGCAGCAGAAGCAACTCCTGGTGCGACGGCACCAGCAGCGGCAAAACCGCAGGCTGTACCAAACGCAGCAGCGACTATTGCAGCGCTGGTTTCCCCGGTTACCGGTGATGTTGTTGCTCTGGAGCAGGTTCCTGATGAAGCGTTCGCCAGCAAAGCCGTCGGCGACGGCGTAGCGGTGAAACCAACGGAGAAAACCGTCGTTTCTCCGGCAGCAGGCACCATCGTTAAGATCTTCAACACCAACCATGCGTTCTGCCTCGAAACCGAAAAAGGCGCGGAAATCGTTGTCCACATGGGCATTGATACCGTTGCGCTGAACGGCCAGGGCTTTACTCGCCTGGTGGAAGAGGGTGCGGAAGTGGTAGCCGGTCAGCCGGTTCTGGAAATGGATCTGGACTTCCTGAACGCCAACGCACGCTCCATGATCAGTCCAGTGGTGTGCAGCAATATCGACGACTTCAGCGGCCTGGTAATCAAGGCGCAGGGTCAGGTCGTTGCAGGCGTCACGCCGCTGTATGAGATTAAAGGCAAATAATCGTTCCTGAGTAAATGTTCTATGCCTTAGCGGCGGGGGAGCTCCTCCGCCGCTTTTTTATCCCGCTTTCGCACAATCAGGAAAAGCAGGCAGATTCCAGAAAGCGTTCACTTCAGCCTTCAGCCAGTCGCGGAAATAAGCGACGCGCGGCAGATTTTCTTTCCCCGGCGCTGTTTCCAGCCAGTAGCCGTTCTGACTCTGTAACTCCGTTGTTGATACCAGCGTCAGTAGCCCGGTATTCAGCTCATTGCGGATCATCATCTTGTCGAGTATGGCAAAACCCGCTCCGGTGACGCAGGCGTTGATCACCTGATCTTCAGTACTGAATTCCAGTCCGCCCGTCATCGTGCATTGCTGTTGTCCATCTGCTTCAAGCCAGCGCGCCCAGTTATCCAGCCGTGCGTCGCCGTTGAGGATATGCAGCTGCGGATGGCTCTCCAGCGAGGGAAAAGTCTGCCCCACCATCAGCAGCGGGCTGGCCACCAGCACCAGCCGTTCATGACACAGCCACTCACCCTGCTGCTGGGCCTGCCATGGCGTGCCGAAGCGCACCGCGCAGTCGAAATCACAATATTTCTGCCGCATTTCGCTCACCAGCGCGATTTGCAGCTGGTTGTTCTTTTTCCGCAGTGCGACCAGGCGCGGCGCAAGCCAGCGCGTGGCAAAGGTGGGGGCCACCTGCAGTCGCAAATGCTGTAGCGGGTTACGCAGCTGTACCTGGCTGATGCCACCTTCCAGCATGTCCAACGACTGACGCACGACGGGCAACAGCAGGGCGGCATCCTGCGTCAGTTCAAGGCCGCTGTGGGCGCGAATAAACAGCAGCTTGCCTAAAAACTCCTCCAGCTGCTTTATCTGGCGGCTGGCGGCGCTTTGGGTGATACACAATGCCTGAGCCGCTTTGCTGAGGCTCAGCGTGCGACAGGTCTCCTCAAATACGCGCAGGGTGCTTAACGAGGGCAGTTTTCTCACCGGGAGATCGCCTTTTACTGTTGTGTTAATTGATTGTTACCAGATAGCAGGCAAAAACGATGTGCGGGTATGACTATTTCGCAGAAAGAAGAGGGCGATCACATGCATTTTACTCATAGGGGTATGCACAGAACGCGCTCGCCAGGCAGACGGTTTGTTGTCATGTTGTTAACCGAAATGAAACATAAAAATTACGACAACCCTACAAACTCAGCTCCTGATGGAGGACGAGTCAATGCAACAACTGACACAACAAGCTGTGCGGATGGATGATGTCCCGTTAAACCGGTTCCATCTTAAAATCGCGGGCCTCACCTTTGGCGCGCATTTCACCGACGGTTATGTTCTTGGGGTCATTGGTTTTGCCCTTTCCCAAATCCGCCCTGAAATGGCGCTCACGCCTTTTCAGGAGGGGATGCTCGGCAGCTCGGCGTTGCTGGGTCTGTTTCTCGGTAGCCTGATCCTCGGCTGGATCTCCGACTATACCGGCCGTCAGAAAATCTTCTGCTTCAGCTTCGTGGTCATTACGCTGGCCTCGGCGGCGCAGTTCTTTGCCACCACGCCGGAGCAGCTTTTCTGGCTGCGGGTCATGGTCGGCATTGGGCTTGGAGGCGATTTCTCTGTCGGACACACCATGCTGGCAGAGTTTTCTCCACGTAAACATCGTGGCGTGCTGTTGGGGTCATTCAGCGTTATCTGGACGGTGGGCTACGTTGCCGCAAGCTTTGCCGGGCACTTTATGACGGCACTGGGACCGGAAGCCTGGCGCTGGTTGCTGTCGTCATCGGCGGTTCCGGCGTTCATTATTCTGCTGCTGCGCATTGGTACGCCGGAATCTCCTCGCTGGCTGATGGGTAAAGGCCGACGCCAGCAGGCGATGGACATCGTGCACCGCTATTTTGGCCCGCACGTTCTGCTGGTGGATGAAGCGCCGGTCGTCTCGCGGCAGCGGTTCCTGTCGCTGTTCGGGCCGAAGTATCGCCGCCGTACCGCCTTTAACAGCCTGTTCTTCGTTTGCCTGGTCATTCCCTATTTCGCGATCTACACCTTCCTGCCGTCGATTCTGAAGGCGATGGGGCTCGATCAAAACTTTGGTACTGATTTGCTGCTGAACGGCCTGCTGATCGTCGGCGCGCTGCTCGGGATCGTACTGACGGTCGTCTGCTCCCGTCGCGGGTTCCTGATTGGCGCATTTGTGTTCCTGGCCGCGTGCCTGGCGCTGATGAGCCTGCTGCCGGGGAGTTTCCACTTCGGACTGATTGCGTTGTTCGCTGCCTTCACGCTGATGATGTCTGCCGTCAGCAATCTGGTGGGCGTCTTCCCGGCGGAAAGCTTCCCGACCGAAGTGCGTTCCATGGGCGTCGGATTTGCCACTTCAATGAGTCGTCTGGGCTCCGCCATCGGCACCGCCATGTTACCGCTCTCTATCGTTCATTTTGGTATGCCCGTCACCACCGGCATCCTCGCGCTGATTCTGGTGATTGGCGCCATCGTTTCTCTTGCATGGGCACCGGAAACCAAAGACCTGACCCTGGTTGACGCCGCCCATGACCCGCAACAACGAACTGACACTCGCGCCGCGGTGCCGGCGGAATAACATCATCTGAGGAGTACAACGTGGAAATGTATATCGGTGAAGGCTTTGAGGGGAACGGCGTTAACGCCTCGCACATCAACATCATGATTGGGCCACGCAGCGGCGTGGTTGGGCAGGCCTTCTCTTCGAGTCTGGCCTCGCCAAGCCAGGGTCACTGCCCGTTTATGGTGGTGATTAAGCCCAATATCCCGGCGAAGCCGATGACGCTGTATGTCAACAAAGCGGAAATCAACGGCGAGATGCACGCCAATGCCACCTGGGGTGCTTCTCAGGCGGCGATTGCGAAAGCCGTTACGGAAGCCTTGCTGGAAGGCGTGCTGCCTGCGGAAGCAGAAAACGAGTGGTGCGTGGTTACCGCCAACTGGGTCAACCCGGGCTGCAACGATCTGGATGAGGTTTATCGCAACAACTACAACGCCTGCCGCAACGCCATTCGTGCGGCGATGAAAGGCTTACCGCAGCGTAGCGAAATTGCCGACACTGTAAGCCAACCGTCTAACCCGTTCTATACGCCAAAGGTCTGAGGACAACGCGATGCAATACATTCATCTGGGACAAAGCGGCCTGAAGGTTTCCCGTCTGTGCCTGGGCACCATGAATATGGGCAGCAAGCAGTGGAAGCCATGGATTTTTGACGAAGCGCAGAGCGAACCGCTCATTCGCCACGCGCTGGAACAGGGCATCAACTTTATCGATCTGGCTGATTTTTACTCCAGCGGTGCGGGTGAAGAGGTCGTCGGTCGGGTGGTTTCACGCATCGCTAACCGCGATGAACTGGTGCTGACCACCAAAGTGGGTTATCCGATTGGCGGTGGTCTCAACAATCAGGGCCACTCGCGCAAGCACATCATGGACAGCATCGACGCCAGCCTGCGTCGTCTGGGCACCGATTATGTCGATATCTACATGCTGCATTATTTCGACGTGAACACGCCGGTGGAAGAAACCTGGGCGGCGATGGATGCGATAGTTCGCTCCGGTAAAGCTCGATACGTCGGCGTATCGACCATGTACACCTGGCAACTGGCGAAAATTCTCTGGTGCTGCGAGCGTAACGGCTTCGTTAAGCCGATCAATATGCAGCTCCAGCTGAACTGCGCCTACCGCGAAGAAGAGCGGGAAATGATCCCCTTCTGCCGCGATCAGGGGCTTGGCGTGTCGGTCTTCAGCCCGCTGGCCCGTGGCCTGCTGAGCTGTGATTTCAACTCTGTGCGCAATAAAACGGACTTCTTCACTCAGGAAATGTATGCCGATGGTGCATCGCTGGATGTGGCTCACTCCGTCAGCCGGGTTGCCGCGCTGCGTGGCGTAACGCCAGCGCAAGTGGCGCAGTCGTGGGTGCTGCACCATCCGGGCGTGGACTGCATGCTGGTAGGGGCAGATTCAGTCGCTCAGATTGATACCGCGGTGGCGGCGCTGGAAACCGAACTTAGCGCCGATGAGCTCTACGAGCTGGAACGCAATTACACGCCGTGCGATGTGATCAACGACTACACCGCAGGCAAGCGTATTGCACGGGAGCCGCGTCCGGCGCAGGGCATTTTTATCGATGAACTCAACGCAAGGAAAATCGCATGAGCCGTTTTGAGCCGTTAATCCGCACGGGCTGGTATTGCGAAGGTGAATGGCGCAATGCAGTCGAAAGCTATCCGGTCATTAACCCGGCAACGGAGGAAACCGTCGCCCAGGTGGCGATGGCAGGAAAAAACGAAACGCTCGAGGCGATTGCCTCAGCATCCCGCGCGTTGCCTGCCTGGAAAGGCCAGACGGCAGGAGCAAGGTCCAAAATTCTGCAACGCTGGTATCAGCTGATCGTGGAAAACCAGCAGGCGCTGGCGGAGCTGGTGGTGGCAGAGCAGGGGAAAGTGCTGGCCGAGGCGATGGGTGAAGTCATGTACGCCGCGAGCTTTATCGAGTGGTTTGCCGAAGAGGGCAAACGTGCCTACGGCAAAACCATTCCTGAAAGTAAAAATGGTAACCGGATCATTACGTTTAAAGAACCAGTGGGCGTGGTTGCTGCCATCACGCCGTGGAATTTCCCGCTGGCGATGCTGACGCGTAAGCTCGGCCCTGCGCTGGCGGCGGGCTGTACTGCCGTGATTAAACCGGCGAACGAAACGCCGCTCTCCGCATTTGCATTGCTGGTGCTGGCGGAGCAGGCGGGCGTGCCTGCCGGCGTACTGAATGCCGTTACGGGCGACACGCGTGCGATTGGCGAAACGCTGATGGCGAGCCCGACGGTGCGCAAAATCTCCTTCACCGGTTCCACCGCCACCGGGAAGTTACTGATGCGTCAGGCCGCGGACAACGTGAAAAAGCTGTCGCTGGAGCTGGGTGGAAACGCGCCGTTTATCGTGTTTGATGATGCGGATATAGAGGCCGCGGTCAACGGCGCGATGGCGGCGAAATTCCGCAACAGCGGGCAAACCTGCGTCTGCGTTAACCGTTTCTACATTCAGAATGGCGTATACGACCAGTTTGTCTCCCGGCTGACGGAAGCCGCAGCCGCGCTGTGCGTTGCGCCAGGCATGAGTGAAGGCGCGCAGCAGGGACCGTTGATTCACCAACAGGCTGTAGAAAAAGTGGATATCCATGTTCGTGATGCGCTGAGCCGTGGGGCAAAGCTAATGTGTGGCGGCGAGCGCCATGCGCTGGGGAAAAGCTTTTATCAGCCGACGGTCCTGGCGAGCGTCACCGAAGAGATGCGCATTGCCCATGAAGAAACCTTTGGTCCGGTAGCCGCCTGCTTCCGTTTTAGCTCCGAAGAAGAAGCCATTGAGCGCGCGAACGCCACGCCGTTTGGGCTGGCTTCTTATCTTTATACGCGTGATTTAGCCAGAGCCTTTCGCGTGACTCGCGCGCTGGAAAGCGGCATGGTCGGCGTTAACGAAGGGATCATTTCCACGGAAGTCGCGCCGTTTGGTGGCGTGAAGGAGTCCGGGCTTGGGCGCGAAGGGGCAGACGTTGGCCTCGAAGAGTACCTGGAAACGAAATACATGAATCTCGGGCAGCTTGGCTGACCTGACTTTCCCGGTTCAGGCCGTTGCCCTGAATCGGGAAATCCTCGCTTTAACGTCTGCTTCGGCATTTATCGCCAGTTTTCTGCAACAAACAGTTGTCACACCTCCCGGCTTATAAGATCATATGCCGTTATATGTTGTTTACGCCTTGAGGAACCCGCGATGAGTGAGGCTGAAGCCCGCCCGACTAACTTTATTCGCCAGATTATTGATGAGGATCTGGCCAGTGGTAAGCACACGACCGTTCACACCCGTTTTCCGCCAGAGCCGAACGGGTATCTGCATATCGGTCACGCTAAATCGATCTGCCTGAACTTCGGCATCGCCCAGGACTATCAGGGTCAGTGCAACCTGCGTTTCGATGACACCAACCCGGTGAAGGAAGACATCGAATACGTTGAATCGATCAAAAATGACGTCGAGTGGTTAGGTTTCCACTGGTCTGGCGATATCCGCTACTCCTCGGACTATTTCGATACCCTGCATCAGTACGCCGTTGAGCTTATTAATAAAGGTCTGGCGTACGTCGATGAACTCTCTGCAGAAGAAATCCGCGAATACCGCGGTACGCTGACCGCGCCGGGCAAAAACAGCCCGTACCGCGATCGCAGCGTGGAAGAGAACCTGGCGCTGTTTGAAAAAATGCGAGCCGGCGGTTTCGAAGAAGGTAAAGCGTGCCTGCGCGCCAAAATTGATATGGCGTCATCCTTCGTCGTAATGCGCGATCCGGTGCTGTACCGCATCAAATTCGCCGATCACCACCAGACCGGTAGTAAGTGGTGCATCTACCCGATGTACGACTTCACCCACTGCATCAGCGATGCGCTGGAAGGGATTACTCACTCCCTGTGTACGCTTGAGTTCCAGGACAACCGTCGCCTGTACGACTGGGTACTGGATAACATCTCCATTCCGGTTCATCCGCGTCAGTACGAGTTCTCTCGTCTGAATCTGGAATACACCGTGATGTCCAAGCGTAAGCTGAACCAGCTGGTCACCGACAAGCATGTGGAAGGCTGGGATGACCCGCGTATGCCAACTATTTCAGGCCTGCGTCGTCGTGGCTACACCGCAGCGTCCATCCGTGAATTCTGTAAGCGTATCGGCGTCACCAAGCAGGATAACACCATCGAAATCGCGTCGCTGGAATCCTGCATTCGTGAAGATCTGAACGAGAACGCACCGCGCGCGATGGCCGTTATCGATCCGGTTAAGCTGGTTATCGAAAACTACCAGGGCGAAGGCGAAATCGTCACCATGCCGAACCATCCG
Organism: Scandinavium sp.; assembly: GCF_032012665.1. Classification (NCBI taxonomy): domain Bacteria; kingdom Pseudomonadati; phylum Pseudomonadota; class Gammaproteobacteria; order Enterobacterales; family Enterobacteriaceae; genus Scandinavium; species Scandinavium sp. Next base: position 50,422 of record NZ_DALZVG010000026.1, on the reverse strand, counting down.
AGCAAACCGGAAATGGGCAGCCGTGAAGTGCCGTTCAGCCGTGAAATCTGGATCGATCGCGCTGACTTCCGCGAAGAAGCGAACAAGCAGTACAAGCGTCTGGTGATGGGTAAAGAAGTGCGTCTGCGCAATGCCTACGTGGTGAAAGCGGAACGCGTTGAGAAAGATGCAGAAGGCAATATCACCACTATTTTCTGCACTTACGATGCCGACACCCTGAGCAAAGATCCGGCCGATGGCCGTAAAGTGAAAGGCGTTATTCACTGGGTGAGCGCACAGCATGCGCTGCCGGTTGAAATTCGTCTTTACGATCGTCTGTTCAGCGTGCCAAACCCGGGTGCCGCGGAGGACTTCCTGTCCGTCATCAACCAGGACTCTCTGGTGATCAAACAGGGTTACGCTGAACCTTCCCTGAAAGCCGCTAAGGCGGGCGTTGCGCATCAGTTCGAACGCGAAGGTTACTTCTGCCTCGACAGCCGTTACAGCACCGCTGATAAGCTGGTCTTCAACCGCACCGTTGGCCTGCGCGATACCTGGGCGAAAGCGGGCGAGTAAGCTTGCTGCTTTAAGTCCTGAAAGCGTCGCTTCGTGCGGCGCTTTTTTTATGCCATTTTCGCGATGCGAAATAATCTCATTTCTGCTACTGAAACACTTATCGGCTCTGTTACATATTGCCGCCTGCCCCATTTACTGGGCTGCTGACAAACCCCTGCTATTAGCGGTTCCTGCCATTTTGTCTCGCACTTGTACTTTGTAACAAAACGCAATCAAATATGTGCGCACTGTCATACTCTTGCGCATTCGTGCGGAAAAAGGATTGATAATTCGCGTCGCGAAAAATAGTCTACTGACATAGCGTCAGGCCCTTTCTGCCTCGCTACTTTTTTGCAGTGCTTATTTTATCGCTTTCGCCTTTTGCGACGGCGTTTTTAAAGTCAAAGAGGATATACACATGCGTACGTTCAGTGGCAAACGTAGTACGCTGGCGCTGGCTATTGCCGCCGTCACCGCAATGTCGGGCTGGGTTGCATCTCCGCAGGCCAGTGCAGCAGGATTCGTAGACGATTCAACGTTAACCGGCGGCATCTATTACTGGCAGCGTGAGCGTGACCGTAAAGACGTCACTGACGGTGACAAGTACAAAACCAACCTTTCTCACTCGACCTGGAACGCCAACCTCGACTTCCAGTCTGGCTTCGCCGCTGATTTCATCGGGCTTGATATCGCCGCCTTTACCGCAATCGAAATGGCCGAATCTGCCGAAAGCGGCCACCCGAACGAAATCGCGTTTTCCTCTATCAATAAGGGCTACGACGAAGACTACTCCGGTGATAAGAGCGGGATTAGCCTTTATAAAGCCGCTGCGAAATTTAAGCTTGGGCCTGCCTGGGCTCGTGCGGGTTACATTCAGCCAACCGGCCAGACGCTGTTAGCGCCGCACTGGAGCTTTATGCCTGGCACCTATCAGGGTGCTGAAGCCGGGGCGAACTTTGACTACGGTGATGCGGGCGCGCTGAGCTTCTCGTACATGTGGACCAACGAGTACAAGGCACCATGGCACCTTGAAACCGACAAGTTCTACCAGAATGACAGGAAAACCAAAGTCGATTATCTCCACTCCATCGGTGCGAAGTACGACTTTAAAAATGACCTCGTTCTGGAAGCCGCATTTGGTCAGGCGCAGGGCTTTATGGATCAGTACTTCGCCAAAGCCAGCTACAAATTCGACGTGGCCGGTACGCCACTTTCTACCAGCTACCAGTTCTATGGTGCACGTGACACCGTAGATAAAAACACCGTCAACGATATTTACGACGGTACCGCATGGTTACAGGCTCTGACCTTCGGCTACAAAGTGGCTGACGTAGTTGACCTGCGCCTCGAAGGGACATGGGTTAAGGCAGAAGGCCAGCAGGGCTTCTTCCTGCAGCGTATGACGCCAACTTATGCTTCCTCCAACGGTCGTCTGGATATCTGGTGGGATAACCGTTCCGACTTCAACGCCAACGGCGAAAAAGCCGTGTTCTTCGGCGGAATGTATGACCTGAAAAACTGGAACCTGCCAGGCTGGGCGGTGGGCGCTTCCTACGTTTACGCGTGGGATGCTAAACCGGCGGACTGGATGATCAACAGCGCAGGACAGAAAGAGAGCATTGCCTCAAACAAAATCAAAGAGTCTTCCTACAGTCTCGATGCGATGTACACCGTCCAGGAAGGGCGCGCCAAAGGCACGCTGTTCAAGCTGCACTTCACTCAGTACGACAACCATTCAGATATCCCAAGCTGGGGCGGTGGCTACGGCAACATGTTCCAGGATGAGCGCGACGTGAAATTCATCGTTATCGCTCCGTTCACCATCTTCTGATAAGCGACGCGGCGGGCACGATGCCTGCCGCGTAACCATGAGGTCGTATCATGAAAAAATTGATTCTCGTCGCGATTATGGCGTCCGGGCTGGTGGCTTGTGCACAGCCGCAGGCACCGAAAGAAGACAGCAAGCTGAAAGCCGCCTACAGCGCCTGTATTAATACCGCGGAAGGCAATCCGGATAAGATTGAAGCCTGCCAAAGCGTGCTGGATGTGCTGAAGCAGGAGAAGGAGCACAAGCAGTTTGCCGAACAGGAAACGGTGCGCACGCTGGATTATCAGCAGTGTATCCAGGCGACCCGTACGGGTAACGATCAGGCAGTGAAGGCGCGCTGCGATAAAATCTGGCAGGAAATTCGCAGCAACAATACCCCCGCGCCGTAAGCCTTATTTCAACTCTGTTTTTGCCCCAAAATATGCCCATAAAAAAAGCCAACCGTCAGGTTGGCTTTTGCTTTTGCACGAGCGTCGATTATTTATCGGCGGCGTCGTGGGCGTGTTCATCTTCGCGGCAGTCGCCTTCAGCGCAGTGGCCGTAAAGATAAAGGCTGTGGTTAGTCAGACGAATGCCGTGTCGGGTGGCGATTTCGCGCTGGCGTGCTTCAATCGAGTCATCACTGAATTCGATAACCTTGCCGCAGTCGAGGCAGATCAGGTGATCGTGGTGATGCTGCTGAGTCAGTTCGAAAACAGATTTACCGCCTTCGAAGTTGTGGCGGGTGACAATTCCGGCATCGTCGAACTGGTTCAGAACGCGATAAACCGTTGCCAGACCAATTTCCTCGCCCATATCGATCAGGCGCTTATAGAGGTCTTCCGCACTGACATGGTGATTGTCCGGCTCCTGAAGCACTTCCAGAATTTTAAGACGCGGAAGCGTGACTTTCAGGCCTGCCTTCTTTAATGCGATATTGTTGTCAGTCATGCGGAATCAGTCCTGTTGCTAGGCGATACACTTCCTTATTGGAAGTATTACTAAGAATGAATTCAGGATAATGCGTCTCATTATAGAACTGCGAAGTCTAAATGAAAACTGCAAACCCTGAGCAAAGTATGCTTTTCAGAAACGAGGCATCATCTGCAAAGCGAAACATCCGACCTCGTTAAAACAGCTGACATTGTACAGACATGTGCTCAAAAGTTAAAAATTTGTAGCGATTAATTTGATTGCTTTTATCTATTAATTTTACGGAACTTATCGCTAATACGGCGCAACCTGAGCGCTGCGCCGTACGTTTATCAGGCGTTTTTGATCTCTTCGAGGTGCAGCTCTTCAGAAATCTGCTTAACCCACTTTTCAACGCGCTCAGCGGTCAGCTCCGGCTGACGGTCTTCGTCGATGGCCAGGCCCACAAAGTGATCGTCATCGGCCAGGCCTTTAGACGCTTCGAAATGATAACCCGCCGTTGGCCAGTGGCCGACGATGGTTGCGCCGCGTGGTTCGATGATGTCGCGGATGGTGCCGAGCGCATCACAGAAGTATTCTGCGTAATCTTCCTGGTCGCCGCAGCCGAACAGGGCCACCAGTTTGCCGTTGAAGTCTACCTCTTCCAGCGTCGGGAAGAAGTCGTCCCAGTCACACTGTGCTTCACCGTAGTACCAGGTCGGGATACCCAGCAGCAGAATATCGAAGCCTTCAAGATCTTCTTTGCTGCTTTTGGCAATGTCATGCACTTCAGCTACATCTTTACCAAGCTGCTTCTGAATCATCTTCGCGATATTTTCGGTATTGCCGGTGTCGCTGCCGAAGAAAATGCCTGTAATTGCCATGAGTAAAATAACCTCTTGAAACGTAATGAAATGATGGTGGAATGTTGCCCACAGATAAAGGCAATGATAGCAGGAGGAGAAGGGCGCGGGAACCGCAATTGCGCCGGACTGCACTCTCTGCTACATGAAAGTGATTTTTTGTCGGATTTTCAGACGAGTTTCTGGCTTCGCAACGCAGCCAACTGATGCATCAGTATTTCTTCAATCAGCTCGCTGCGGCTCATGTTTCTGGCTTCAGCCAGCTCGTTGAGCGCATCGACCGCTTCGTGATTGAGCTTTAGCTCAACGCGCTTGAGACCATTGCTTTTGTCGCGCTTCAGCTGATTACGCTTATTAATGCGTAACTGTTCGTCGCGCGAGAGCGGATTGGTTTTCGGCCTTCCCGGGCGACGCTCGTTTGCGAACAAATCTAATGTCGTTCGGTCCGTTTGTTCTTTTGCCATGATTCAGAGTGACTTCGGGGAAACAAGCCGCCGGACGACAGGCCCGGCGCAGATAGCGCGCAATCATACATCAGCGAACCCCCCACGCCAACGCCGGGAGCCACAATGGCGCTTGCTTGCTCGGATTTTAATCATTCCGCCAGATAGCGGCGAACAGCGCGCAGTACCGCGTCCGGTTTTTCAGCGTGAACCCAGTGTCCGGCACCGGCAATCACGTGTGCACGAGCCTGCGGGAATTGTGCCAGCAGCGTGTCGCGATACTCGGTGGTGACGTACGGAGAATTTCCGCCTGCAATAAACAGGGCAGGGTGGTCCCAGGCCGGAATCGTCTCCCAGCCGACAATATGCGGATACTGATCCCACAAAACCGGCACGTTAAAGCGCCATGCGCCATCGACGAAGGACTTCAACAGGAACTGAACCACGCCTTCTTCCTTTATATGCTGCCGCATTACTTCGGCGGCCTGCTGTCGTGTGGAAACGCCCGCTTCCGTCACCGCGTTAATCGCGGCAAAAATTTCATCGTGACGACGCACCTGATAATCCACTGGCGCAATGTCGATAGCCACCAGTTTTCCCACGCGTTCCGGTGCCAGGGCGGTAAACGCCATCACCGCTTTGCCGCCCATGGAGTGCCCAACCAGCGTGGCCTGCTCAATATCGTGAGCATCCAGCGTATCAAGTAAATCCTGAGCCATTGCCGGATAGTTCATGTCCGGGCTTCTTTCCGACAAGCCATGGTTGCGCATGTCGACTTGCAAAATATCGTGGTCGGTAACCAGGTCGCGGGCGAGGATCCCGAGGTTGTCCAGGCTGCCAAAAAGGCCGTGAACGAGGACGATGGGAGAATTAGTGTGCTGGTTTTGTGCAGATTGCGCTCGGCTGTTTAATTTCATGGCAAAGTTCTTTTTTTCGCTACGTCGGGTTAGGGTATCATGTTGAACATTCTGCCGCCCGGCTGCAACACTCAGTAGTCGTCTGAGTTTTTGCCGACACGCTATCCGCTGTTGGGTTTTGTCCCTATAATCCCAACGACTTGTATTCAGCAAAGAAATATCACTGGATTAAGATGAAAACGATCGAAGTTGATGACGAACTCTATGGCTTTATTGCCAGCCACACTAAGCACATTGGCGAGAGCGCATCCGACATTTTACGGCGCATGCTGAAAATTTCTGCCGTAGCCCAGAGTGCAGCCCCCGTTGTCAAAGAGACCCCGGCCCCGAGCGCTGCGCCGGTCGTTGCGGCGGCGGTGAAAAAAGCCTCTTCTCCTAAGGACAACGTCCGCGCCGTGCGTGAACTGCTCCTTTCTGATGAATACGCCGAGCAGAAAAAAGCGGTCAACCGCTTCCTGCTGGTGCTGACTACACTTTACTCCTTAGACAACAAAGCATTTGCCGAGGCCACAGAGTCGCTGCACGGGCGCACGCGCGTCTATTTCGCTCCCGATGAAGCGACGCTGCTGAAAAACGGCAACCAGACCAAGCCTAAGCAAGTGCCTGAAACCCCATACTGGGTGATCACCAATACCAATACCGGTCGTAAATGCAGCATGGTGGAGCACATCATGCAGTCAATGCAGTTCCCTGCGGAGCTGATTGAGAAGGTTTGCGGCACTATCTAACCCTTGCATAAGAAGGACCAGGCAATGGCAACTCATCCCCGTGCAGGCCAGCCTGCACAACAGAGTGATTTGATCAATGTCGCCCAGCTGACGTCTCAGTACTACGTGCTGAAGCCGGAAGTGGGTAACGCAGAACACGCGGTGAAATTCGGTACCTCCGGCCACCGTGGAAGTGCAGGTCGTCATAGCTTCAACGAACCGCATATTCTGGCGATTGCCCAGGCGATTGCGGAAGAGCGTGCCAAAAATGGCGTCACCGGACCGTGCTACGTAGGTAAGGATACCCACGCGCTGTCAGAGCCGGCGATCATTTCCGTACTGGAAGTGCTGGCGGCTAACGGTGTCGACGTGATCGTGCAGGAAAATAACGGCTACACGCCAACCCCTGCCATCTCTAACGCTATCCTGGTTCATAATAAGAAGGGCGGCGCGCAGGCGGACGGGATCGTTATCACGCCATCGCACAACCCGCCGGAAGATGGCGGCATTAAATATAACCCGCCTAACGGTGGCCCGGCTGATACCAACGTGACCAAAGTGGTGGAAGACCGTGCCAACGCGCTGCTGGCCGATGGCCTGAAGGGCGTGAAGCGTCTCTCTCTGGATGCGGCTTATGCGTCCGGCCACATTAAAGAACAGGATCTGGTGCAGCCGTTCATTGAAGGGCTGGCGGATATCGTCGATATCAAAGCGATTCAGAAAGCCGGCCTGAAGCTGGGCGTTGATCCGCTGGGCGGTTCCGGGATTGAATACTGGAAGCGTATTGCTGAGTTCTACAAGCTCGATCTGACCATCGTTAACGATCACGTCGATCAGACCTTTCGCTTTATGCACCTCGATAAAGATGGCGCAATCCGCATGGACTGCTCCTCAGAGTGCGCGATGGCGGGCCTGCTGGCGCTGCGTGAAAAATTCGATCTGGCCTTCGCCAACGATCCGGATTATGACCGTCACGGCATTGTGACCCCCGCGGGTCTGATGAATCCAAACCACTATCTGGCTGTTGCCATCAACTACCTGTTCCAGCATCGTCCACAGTGGGGCAAGGACGTTGCCGTCGGCAAAACGCTGGTATCGTCTGCGATGATTGACCGCGTGGTGGAAGACCTGGGCCGCAAGCTGGTGGAAGTGCCGGTAGGTTTCAAATGGTTCGTTGACGGTCTGTTCGACGGCAGCTTCGGCTTCGGCGGCGAAGAGAGTGCGGGCGCGTCGTTCCTGCGTTTTGACGGCACGCCGTGGTCGACTGACAAAGACGGTATCATCATGTGCCTGCTGGCGGCGGAAATCACCGCGGTCACCGGCAAGAACCCGCAGCAGCATTACGACGAACTCGCTGATCGCTTCGGTGCGCCAAGCTACAACCGTTTACAGGCATCGGCAACCTCTGCGCAGAAAGCCGCGCTGTCAAAACTTTCCCCTGAAATGGTCAGCGCCGATACCCTGGCGGGTGACCCGATCACCGCTCGTCTGACGGCTGCGCCGGGCAACGGTGCCTCCATTGGCGGCCTGAAAGTGATGACCAAAAACGGCTGGTTTGCGGCGCGTCCTTCCGGTACGGAAGATGCGTACAAAATCTATTGCGAAAGCTTCCTCGGTGCGGAACACCGTAAGCTGATTGAGAAAGAAGCGGTAGAGATTGTCAGCGAAGTGCTGAAGAACGCCTGACGTTCAGCAATGAAACAGGCCCGGCCAGCGTTAGCGCTTCCGGGCCATTTTTTTATGCCGGGGGCAGTTCGTTTGCCCGGCCTGCAGAGTCATGCTGATTGGCAGGCCCGGTAAGCGCAAGCTCCACCGGGCATGTTTCAGCCGTGTTTATTGGTCAGCTCAAAACGAGGCGACACCAGCCCGTAGAGCGTCCAGCCCAGGAAGGTCACGATCGCGCCATACAGCATCGCTTCTTCACCTGACGAGTAGAGCGCATAGAAGCTGTACATCGCCCCAAGAAACGCCACCGCATTCGCTGCTTTCGCTTTACCCGGCGCGACCTCTGCCACTTTCTGAATAATAACCAGCGCTGCCATCGACAGAATATAAGGAATGATGTTGGTCACCACCGCCAGATTGACCAGCACGTTGAACTGGTTATTCAGCGACGGGCTAATGGTCATCAGCGACAGACCTGACTGGATGACGACAATCGCCAGCATCCCCTGAACCGGCGCTTCAGCGCGGGAGAGGCGAGAGAATATTTTCGGGAAGTAGCCTTCATCCGCCGAGGATTTGAACACCTGCGCGATGGTGAACTGCCAGCCAAGCAGAGAGCCGCAGCACGACATCACCATCAACCCCATGATGACTTTGCCCACTTCCGGGGTGAACATCTGCGCAAATGCCAGCCCGAATGGAGCAGTGGAGTTTGCCAGATCGCTGTTGGGCACAATCCCGGCGATAACGTTGGTGGAAACGATATAAATCACCGCTGCTCCGAGCGTGCCGCCGAGCACGGCAATCGGTACGTTGCGTTCCGGGTTTTCTACCACGTCGGTATTGGCACAGGCAGATTCCAGACCGAGAAACGCCCAGAGCGTCATTGCAATAGAAGAGCCTACTGCGCTAAAGAACGGAACGTGGTGCGGGTTCCAGGACTCAACGTAGAGCGTCGGGCTGAACCAGAACCAGCCAATGACGCAGAGGCCGACCACAGGAATGATCACACCCCATACGGTCACGCTGCTGATTTGGCCGGTGATGCGCGCGCCGCCAAAGTTGGCAATGGTGCACAGCCACAGCACGCCAATAGTGGCGAGCCCAATCTGCAACGGGCTCAGCGTGACGCCGAACAGTTCGGTGCCGTAGCCCACGGCGGAAATGGCAATCGCCACGTTGGCAATCAGCAGCGACACGCCGTAGGTGTAATTGGCCATAAAGTTGCCGGATTTGCCAAAAGCGTACTCCGCATAGCCGCCCATGCCGCCGGATTTACGGCTGAACATCCCGCATTTCGCGAAGGCCCATGCCAGCGCCGTGGAGCCAACCGCGGTCACTAGCCAGGAGATGATTGAGATGGTGCCAACCTCGGCGAGCTTGGTCGGCAGCATGATTATCCCTGAGCCCATCATGTTAACCATGGTCAGGATGGTGAGCTGAACGACTCCCATCTTGTTAGATTTACTCATAATGTTTCCCCTTTCAGCAGCGGCTGGTGGGCGTTACGCGTTTTAATGACGTTGCACCATACCTGTTTGCGGCCATCCACTTCTGCGATGTAAACCCCTTGTAGCTCCGGTGCGAAGCCGGGCAGCAGATTGATGCCTTCCTCCAGAGCGGTGAAATAGCGCAGAACGGCACCACTCCAGATTTCACCCGGTACCACGCACAGCACACCCGGTGGATAAGGGAGCGCGCCTTCGGCAGCAATTCTGCCCTCCGCCTGCGGCAAAGAGACCAGTTCGACTTCACCGCGCAGGTAGGCGTAGTTAGCACTCTGAGGATCGATACTAACCTGTGGGAAATGCGCTTTGCGGAACATCTCTTTTTGCAGCTGCTTCACGTCATGCCGCGCGTAAAGCTGATGCATTTCCAGGCACAGCTGGCGCAGGCTGTACCCGGCGTAGCGCTGTTCGTGCTGCCGGTAAAGCGAAGGCAGCACTTCCTGAAGAGGGGCATCTTCATCGAGCAGTTTTTCAAAACGCACCAGCAGCGCAACCAGCTGCTGCAGCTTGGCCATGTCTTCGGCAGGCGTCAGCAGGAACAGAATGGAGTTGAGATCGCACTTCTCTGGGATCACGCCGTTTTCACGCAGGAAGTTGGCAAGTACGGTCGCCGGAACGCCGAAATCTTCATACTCGCCACTGGCGGTGTTGATGCCCGGCGTGGTCAGCAGCAGTTTGCACGGATCGACGAAATACTGATTCTCTGCATAGCCTTCAAATGCATGCCAGCGCTCGCCCGGAACGAAATGGAAGAAATACAGGTTGTTAGCAATCTCTTCTGTCGGATAAGCGTGCCAGGGTTTGCCATCAACGACCGGCGGAACAAACGGGCGAAGATGATGACAGTTTTCAAGAATCAATTTACGGGCTTCAATGCCGTTGGTGACGCAATCCATCCACATGTTGCGCCCGCTCTGGCCTTCATGCATTTTGGCGTTAACGTCCAGGGCGGCAAACAGCGGATAGAACGGGCTGGTGGAGGCGTGCATCATAAAGGCGTTGTTCATCCTTTTATGCGGCACGTAGCGAGACTGACCCTTAATGTGGCTGTCTTTTTTGTGGATTTGCGAGGTTTGCGAGAAGCCAGCCTGCTGCTTATGCACGGACTGAGTCACCATGATCCCCGGATCGTTTTCATCCAGCTCCAGCAGAAGCGGCGAGCAGTCGGCCATCATTGGAATAAACTGCTCGTAGCCGACCCACGCTGAATCAAACAAAATGTAGTCGCACAGATGCCCAATCTTATCGACCACCTGGCGGGCGTTATAAATGGTGCCGTCGTAGGTGCCCAACTGAATAACCGCCAGGCGGAACGGCCGGGCTTCACGGGCTCGCTGCGGGGCAACTTCGCTAATCAGCTCCCGCAGATAGCGCTCTTCAAAGCAGTGGGCGTCGATGCCGCCAATAAAGCCGTAGGGATTACGGGCGGTTTCCAGATACACCGGCGTGGCACCCGCCTGCAACAGCGCGCCGTGGTGGTTAGATTTGTGATTATTACGGTCAAACAGCACCAAATCACCTGGCGTCAGCAGCGCGTTAAGCACCACTTTGTTTGAGGAAGATGTCCCGTTGAGAACGAAGTACGTTTTATCGGCATTAAAGACTTTCGCCGCATGCTGCTGCGCCACGCACGGCGCGCCCTCGTGGATGAGAAGGTCGCCCATCGCCACGTCAGCGTTGCAGAGGTCTGAACGAAACAGCGTCTCGCCAAAGTACTCTACAAACTGGTTACCTGCCGGATGACGACGGAAAAATTCTCCGCCCTGATGCCCCGGACAGTCGAATGCGCTGTTGCCCTGGTTGACGTAGTCGACCAGCGCGCGGAAAAACGGCGGACGAAGTTGGGTTTCGTATTTGTTTGCTGCGGCTTCCAGCTGGCGGCCGTAGAATTCGCTACGAGCTTCATCGTGCTCAAAGACGCCATGAATGCGGGCCAGCGTTTCCGCAGGCACGATCTCTTCTTTATTAATGGCGATAAACACCGGCAGGTTATAGCCCGTCGCTGCAATATCGTCGAGTTTTCCCTCTGCAATATCGTTAAGGGATAATACCGCGGCGGCGACATCAATAAATTTAGTTCCGTGGGTGTCAATAATAGCGCGTGTGGTTGTGAAACAATCAGGGCAGGAAGCGCTGACGGCAATTTTTAATTCAGACATTTTTCATCTCTTTAATTTCAGGAAATAGCAGGCCCTCAGCTTCCGGGAAAGGAAACTGAATGCTCCGGTGAATAAGCCATAGCTGTCCGCTGATAATAAAATCAGGGCAGGACATATTCGGATAATATAAATCCCTCCGGCCCGGTTGCCGGAAATGCAGGGTTTATCAGGGTGAGCGCAGCGGGCGGCAGGAAAAAGCCTGTCGGTTCAGGGAGTCAGGAAAGACCTGTATGCTGAGCGCCCGACGTCAGAAGACTATCGGGCGTTAAAGAAGTGAAAGTCGAAGCTATTGCGGTGGGCAAACATCATAATATGCGTTGTTCGCCGGATGTGCGGCATAATTCGGTTATTGTTTTCCATAATAAATACCTTCATAAATGTGTGAAAGCGCAGGTAGTTTATCTGCAAACGAAAAGGATTCTGTGAAGGCGATCACCATTAAGTGAATAAAGCGGCAAGATATGCTGCTATTATCGGATGTTGTTGGGATTAAATGCTGATTTGTTTGTTTGTTGTAAATGGATTGTGTGTGTTTTATTCGTGAATATAATTTACGACGGAAATAATATCCAAATGGCGGAGTGAATCAGAGGGGAAATAAAGTTAGATGAGCGAATTGATACCGTGAATAACTATTCACGGTATCAGATAAAATAAGCAGAAAAATTAAAGCATAAACCGGTACCCAATCCCGGTTTCAGTGAGAAGATGCTTTGGCCTTGCCGGGTCGGCCTCCAGCTTCTGGCGTAAATGCCCCATATATATCCGCAGATAGTGGCTGTGCTCCACGGCGTTTGGGCCCCAGACCTGGCCCAGCAGCTGGCGCTGGGTGAGCACTTTTCCGTGGTTGTTCAGCAGCACCGCCAGCAGGCGAAATTCGATGGGCGTCAGGTGAATCTCTTCGCTGCCCCGCACTATGCGGCGATTAACCAGATCGACCTGAATATCAGCAAATGCAATCTCCGGCTGCTGCTGTTCCGCGCTACCGTGACGGCGCAGGGCGACGCGCAGTCGGGCCTGCAATTCGCCAATGCCGAACGGTTTGCTGAGATAGTCGTCTGCGCCCGCATCCAGTGCGGTGATTTTGTCGGTTTCTTCAGCGCGGGCCGAAAGGACAATGACCGGCACCTGGCTCCACTGACGAAAATCACGGATGAACTCGATGCCGTCGCCGTCCGGCAAGCCTAAATCCAGAATGACCAGGTCCGGCTTGCGCGTGGCGGCCTCCAGCAGGCCGCGCTGTAGCGTTTCTGCCTCAAATACCCGCAGGCCGTCGCCCTCCAGCGCGCTGCGCAGAAAGCGGCGAATAGCCTGTTCATCTTCAACGATCAGTACGTTAATCACAGTTCCTCGGGAAGTTCATCCAGTTCCGGGGGCGCGTCCAGTGGCAGCGTGATGACAAAGCTTGCCCCGCCTTCCGGGCGATTATGTGCGCTCAGCTCGCCGCCGTGCACGTCGACGATAGCCTGACAAATCGCCAGTCCGAGCCCGACGCCCGGAATGGCCGACTCTTTGTGGCCTCTGGAGAATTTAGCAAAGATTGCCTGTTCCTGACCAGCGGGGATACCAGGGCCAGAATCCCAGACCTCAAGCTGCAACAGTGCCGGTTGAGCCTTTGCGGAAATGCCGATGGTGGCGGAAGGGCCAGCATACTTCACCGCATTTTCCAGCAGATTGATCAGCACGCGTTCAAACAGGGAGCCGTCAACGTGAATCAGGGTGAGCGGGTTGCCAAGCGCCAGCTCGATATGACGACCGCCAAGCCCCATCTCGAGGGTACGGATAGCGCTGCCGACGACTTCCTCCAGCGTGAGCCACTCCCGGCGCAGATTGAAGCCGCCGGACTGAATACGTGCCATATCCAGCAGGTTATTCACCAGGCGGGTAGTGTTGAGCACGTGCTGGCGAATTTCATTGGCCTGGGGGGCGTGCTTTGAACCTTCCGTCGCCAGGTCGAGAGTCAATATTTCTGCCTGGCCGAACAGAACGGTGAGCGGCGTGCGCAGGTCGTGAGAAAGTGCCGCCAGCAGGGAGTTGCGGAGGCTTTCCCGTTCACTCGCCAGGCGGGATTGTTCTTCACTGGCGGTCAGCGCGAGACGCTCCAGGGCGCTGGCGACCAGCAGCGTACAGGTTTCCAGCAGGCGCTGCTGTTCGGGGATCATCAGCTGGCGCAGGTTGCCCGGTTCCACCACCACCACGCCGTGCGTTTTCTCAGCCGTTTTCAGCGGCAGGATCAGGTAAGGCACGCCGGGCAGCGTATCGGTGCCTGCGCCTGCGGGCTGGCCTTTATCGTAGCTCCAGCGCGCGATGGCCTCATCCCATGGCGTAATGCCATTACCGTCGGTCAGGCCGTGAAGATGGCCTTCGGCATTGGGCAACAGGACCTGGCTACGGGCATGAAAGGTGGAATGAATAAATTGTTCGCTGGTGCGGGCAATATCCTGCTGCGTACGCCCGGTTGCCAGCGCCTTCGACATCTCATACAGATGCCGAGTGCGCTGTTCCCGATAGCGTGCCACGCGGGCCTGGTAGCGTACTCCGGCGGTCAGATTACCGATCACCAGCCCGACGGTCAGCATCACGCCGAAGGTCAGGATGTACTGCACGTCAGACACGGCGAGCGTGCCGCGTGGGGCGACAAAGAACAGATCAAAGCTGATGACGTTGAGAATGGTCGCCAGCACAGACGGCCAGCGCCCGTAAAACAGCGCCACGATAACCACACCCAGCAGGTAGATCATCACCAGGTTAGCGGCTTCAAACGCCATCATGAAATGGCTGGCGAAAAGGGTGATGAAAGCACAGAGCGCTACGGCAACGACGCAGCCGCGAAGCTGTACGCGCCAACGGTCTAACCACGGACGGCTGTCCGTGCTGCGGGCAGTGTTGCCGGTTGCATTCTCTTCCAGCGCGACGATCACCAGATCGAGATCCGGGGCGCGGCGGGCGAGCCTGTCGGCAAAGGATTCACGACTCCACCAGCGGCGCTGGCTGCGGCGGCCAATAATGATTTTGCCGAGGTTGTGTTCGCGGGCATAGCGCAGAATGGCTTTGTCTTCTGCCGGGTCGGAGAGAGTGGCGGTTTCTGCGCCTAATTCCTGAGCCAGACGTAAAGCCGACAGAATATTGCGCCGTTGGTTTTCAGGCAAACGGTGAAGACCGGGCGTTTCGACATACACTGCGTGCCAGGCCGTGCCGAATTTGGCGGCCAGACGCGCAGCGGTGCGAACCAGTTTTTCATTCCCGCCGCTATGCCCGACGCACAGCAGAATGGCATCACGGGTATGCCAGACTTTTTCCTCGCCCTGGCGATCGCGCCAGGCGCGCATCTGATTGTCCACGCGGTCAGCTGTCCGTCTCAGCGCCAGTTCACGCAGGGCGATCAGGTTGCCTTTACGGAAGAAGTGCTCAATCGCCCGTTCGGCCTGACCTGCGATGTACACCTTGCCTTCATGGAGGCGCTGACGCAGATCATCCGGCGGCAGGTCGACCAGCACCACTTCGTCGGCAGAATCGAAAAAGGGATCGGGAACGGTTTCACGCACCTTAATACCGGTGACGCCGCTCACCACGTCATTCAGGCTTTCGAGATGCTGAACGTTAACGGTGGTGAACACGTCGATCCCGGCTTCGAGCAGTTCGTCCACGTCCTGCCAGCGTTTGGGATGACGCGAGCCTGGCGCATTGGTATGAGCCAGCTCGTCCATCAGAATTAAGGCTGGTCGACGGGCGAGGGCGGCATCAAGATCGAACTCTTCGATCTGCCTGCCGCGAGAGTGAATGCGTTTTCGCGGTTGGGTGGCGAGGCCGTTAAGCTGGGCGGCGGTTTCCTGCCGACCGTGGGTTTCCACCACGCCAACCAGGATATCGAGCCCCTGCGCCCGCAAGCGCTGCGCCTCGCTGAGCATAGCGTAGGTTTTCCCGACGCCCGCGCAGGCGCCGAAAAAGACTTTCAGTTTACCCCGATGCCAGCCGGCAGATTGCTCCAGCAGGCGGTCGGGGTCCGGGCGCAAGGGCTCGTCGGTCATGCTCAATCCTTAGGGTTGGTTCAGGCCATCCAGCGCCATATTCAGTTCAACAATGTTCACCACGGGCTGACCGATAAAGTTCACCAGAGGCTGCTGCGTGCGCTCTTCGACCAGCTTCGTCAGCGCTTCGACGGAGAGGTTTCGTGCCTTCGCCACGCGCGGAATTTGCCAGATGACGGACTGCGGCGTGAGGCTGTAATCCAGCCCGCTCGCGGAGGTGGTCACCAGTTCGACGGGCACTTTTGCGTCAGCCTGCGGATTCTCCTCACGCAGCTGCGCCACGCGTGCGGCCACCGCTTTATCCAGCTCGGGATTGCTGCCCGCCAGATTGCTGCCGCCGGACGCTTCTGGATTATAGGGGCTATTGGCGGTGGCGGAAGGGCGGCCGTGAAAATAACCTGGGGCAGAAAACGGCTGACCAATCAGGCGCGAACCGCGTATCTCATTACTCTGCAAAATCAGTGAGCCATTCGCCTGGTCGTGAAACCACCATTGTCCGAGCGCCGTCGTCAATAGCGGATAAACGCCGCCGGTTATCAGGGTCAGAAAGATCAGCACGACCAGAGCAGGGCGTAAAGTTGCCATGTTTATTTCCTCTTAAACCAGACCGAACAGCGTCAGCAGAAGGTCAATCACTTTAATGCCGATGAACGGCACCAGCAGGCCACCGAGGCCATAAATCCACAGGTTGCGACGCAGCATTGCCGCTGCCGACAGCGGTTTATAGCTCACGCCCTTCAGCGCCAGCGGGATCAGAAACACGATGATCAGGGCATTGAAGATCACCGCGCTCAGGATCGCCGAGGCAGGGGAGTGCAGGTGCATTACGTTAAGCGCATTAAGCTGTGGATAGGTGGCAGCAAAGGCTGCCGGGATAATGGCGAAATACTTCGCCACGTCGTTGGAAATACTGAAGGTGGTCAGCGAGCCGCGGGTCATCAGCATCTGTTTGCCAATATGCACCACCTCAATCAGCTTGGTCGGGTTGGAGTCGAGGTCGACCATGTTTCCTGCTTCTTTCGCCGCCTGGGTGCCCGAGTTCATTGCGACCGCCACGTCGGCCTGCGCCAGCGCGGGCGCATCGTTGGTGCCGTCTCCTGTCATTGCGACCAGGCGACCTTCAGCCTGGTACTGACGAATCAGCGCCAGCTTGGCTTCTGGCGTGGCTTCCGCAAGGAAATCATCCACGCCCGCCTCAGCGGCAATGGCGGCGGCGGTCAGGCGGTTGTCACCGGTGATCATGACCGTTTTGATGCCCATCTTGCGCAACTGGGCGAAGCGCTCTTTGATACCGCCTTTGACGATATCCTTCAGGGCAATGACGCCCAGCACCGTTGCACCTTCAACCACGACAAGCGGCGTTCCGCCCAGGCGTGCTACGCTTTCGACCAGCGCATCTACCTGCGCAGGGAAGTGGCCGTTATTGGCCTCTACGTGGCGACGAATCGCATCGACAGAACCTTTACGGATGGAGCGATCGTGGATGTTGATGCCGCTCATGCGAGTCTGGGCGGTGAACGGTACGAACGTCGCCTGCAGCTCCTGAACGTCGCGAACGCGGAGGTTGAAACGCTGCTTGGCCAGAATCACAATGCTGCGACCTTCCGGCGTTTCATCCGCCAGTGACGCCAGCTGGGCGGCATCCGCCAGCGTTTTCTCATCCACGCCAGGGGCAGGTAAAAACTCAGATGCCTGACGGTTGCCGAGGGTGATGGTGCCGGTTTTATCGAGCAGCAGCACGTCGATATCGCCCGCCGCTTCCACGGCGCGTCCGCTGGTGGCAATCACGTTGGCACCGAGCATCCGGCTCATTCCGGCCACGCCGATGGCGGACAGCAGGCCGCCAATGGTGGTTGGGATCAGGCATACCAGCAGCGCCACCAGTACCGTAACGCTGACCGCTGCGCCGCCATAGGCGGAGAATGGCCACAGCGTAGCGGTTGCCAGCAGGAACACGATGGTCAGCGCGACCAGCAGAATGGTCAGGGCGATTTCGTTGGGGGTTTTACGACGCTGTGCGCCTTCCACCATCGCAATCATCCTGTCGAGGAAGGTTTCGCCCGGGTTGACGCTGCACTGGATAACCAGCCAGTCGGAGAGAATGCGCGTCCCGCCGGTGACCGAGGCGAAATCACCGCCGGATTCGCGAATAACCGGGGCGGACTCCCCGGTGATCGCGCTTTCATCGACGGAGGCACCGCCTTCAATCACTTCGCCATCGCAAGGGATAATATCGCCCGCTTCCACCAGGACGATGTCGCCTTTGCGCAGATCGTCTGCCGGAACATGATCCACCTGCGAGCCATATTTGGGCTCGCGCAGCTTGCGGGCGAAGGTGGTCTTTTGGATCCCTTTCAGGCTGTTGGCCTGGGCTTTACTGCGACCTTCCGCCAGCGCTTCGGCAAAGTTGGCGAACAGCACGGTAAACCAAAGCCAGACGCTGACTGCGGCGGTGAAGCCCGCGCTGCCGGGCAGTTTCCCTATCGCCATCGCCACGGCGAGCAGGGTGGTCAGCACGCTGCCCAGCCAGACGATAAACATCACCGGGTTGTGCCACTGAACGGCTGGACTCAGTTTTTTCACGGCATCCAGCAGGGCCGGGCGAACCAGGGCCGGTTCAAAAATTGCCGTTTGCTTGCGACTCATAAAACGTGTCTCCAGCGTGCTTATAAAGAAGAGAGATGTTCTGCGACCGGGCCTAACGCCAGGGCAGGAATAAAGGTCAGGGCGCCGACTAAAATCACGGTACCAATCAGCAGGCCGACGAACAGCGGGCCACAGGTCGGCAGCGTGCCGGGGCTGGCGGGCTGAATTTTCTTGCTGACTAATGAACCGGCAATCGCCATGACCGGAATAATTACGCCAAAGCGGCCGACGAACATGCTGAACGCCAGCAGGCAGTTCCAGAACGGCGTGTTAGCGCTCAGGCCCGCAAAGGCGCTGCCGTTGTTGTTGGCGGCAGACGAGACGGCGTAAAGCACTTCGCTAAAGCCGTGAATACCCGGGTTGAACATCCCGGCGCGTCCGGCTTCGGTCATCATGGCGAGCGCCGTGCCGAGCAGCACCAGGGCTGGGGTGATGAGGATCGCCAGCGCCGTCATTTTCATTTCACGCACATCGATTTTTTTACCGAGATACTCCGGCGTACGGCCAATCATCAGCCCGGCGATAAACACCGCCAGCAGAACGAACAGCAGCATGCCATACAGCCCTGAACCCACGCCGCCGAACACGACTTCACCAATCTGCATCAGCCACATCGGCACCATGCCGCCAAGCGCGGTGAAGGAGTCATGCATTGCGTTAACCGCACCGCAGGAGGCTGCCGTGGTGATGACTGCAAACAGGCTGCTTTGCAGGATGCCGAAACGGCTCTCTTTGCCCTCCATATTGGCCGCGCTGTCAGCGCCCAGGCTCAGGAAATGCGGGTTGCCTTTGAGCTCAGCCCACATCACCACCACCACGCAAACCACAAAAATTACCGACATCGCCCACAAAATGGCGCGGCCCTGACGTTTGTCGTTCACCGCCTCACCGAAGGCGAAACAGAGCGCTGCGGGGATGAGGAAAATCGCCAGCATTTGCACGGCGTTGGTTAAGGCAGTCGGGTTTTCAAACGGATGGCTGGAGTTGGCGTTAAAGAAACCGCCGCCGTTGGTGCCGAGCATTTTGATCGCTTCCTGAGAGGCGACAGGCCCCATCGGCAGCAACCCTTTCGCGCCCTCAAGTGAGGTGAAATGCTGATACGGCAGGAAGTTTTGCAATGTGCCCTGCTGGATCATAAACAGCGCAATCAGTAAGGAAAGCGGCAGCAGGATCCACAGCGTCACGCGGACGATGTCCATCCAGGCGTTGCCGAGTTTGTCGGTGCTGTGGCGGGCGAATCCGCGGATCAAGGCGAACACGACGGCGATCCCGGTAGCAGCTGAGAGGAAGTTCTGCGCCGCAAGTCCGCTCATTTGGCTGAAGTAGCTCAGGGTGCTTTCGCCGCTGTAGGCCTGCCAGTTGGTATTTGAAACAAAGCTGATGGCCGTGTTCATCGCCAGATCCCACGACAGACCGGGGAGTTTCTGCGGATTTAGCGGAAGCGAACCTTGCAACATTAGCATCGCAAACAGCAGGAAGAAGCCTGCAATGTTGAGCCACAAAATGGCAACCAGGTACTGCCGCCAGTTCATCTCTTGCGAAGAGATGCCCAGTATCCGCCAGAGGCCTTTTTCAACGGTGACGGTGCCAGGAAGAGAGGTGTTAGCGATAAGCATCGCCAGAAGCGAGCCCAGTGGTTTTGCCAGAAGGAAAAGCACCAGTAAAAAACTGGCTATCAGTAAAAAAGCCTGCGCAGCCATCAGAAAGCCTCCGCATTGATCAGGGCATAAACCAGATAGCCCAGTAACAGGAAAACCAGCACGATGCCGGTTAGCACGCCTGCACTCACAGTCCACCTCCAGGTGTTTAATGATGTGCAGCAACGGTAGGTTTTTCGATGCAAAGATTTCGCAAAAAACGAAAGGCGGAGTGTAAAAAAAATATAAAAATGGGTTAAAGCCATTAATTAACTAATGGTTAGTATTAATTTAACTTTTATGTAACCAAGTTACGATTAAGAGTGTAAATAAGCACTAAACGGCCTAAAAAAAGTGGTCTGATGAGTAGTAAAATTACACGCAGAACGGTATTCTTTTAAGCAGATCACATTTACCGGCCTCGATTGCCGGCCATGAAAGGGGAGAGAGATTATGTACAAAGAGTTTCCTGCACATGTTGTATTGATGCGTCGAGCTTTCGCCGTTGTGGCGGGCATTGTGGCACTGCCAGTGATGCTGTTCTGGAAAGATCGCGGGCGTTTTTACAGCTACCTGCACCGCGTCTGGTCGAAAACCAGTGAAAAACCGGTGTGGATGGATCAGGCAGAGAAAGCGACCTGCGATTTCTACTAAGCCAGAAGCCGATTTCTGAACATAAAAAAACCGCCAAGGTTAAACGTGGCGGTTTTTTTTATGCCCTCAGGATTCGCGGTCCGTTGGGAATACTTTTAGTTCCTACCCAGGAGGTTCGATTTTGGGCTTCTTTGAAAAGCTCGTCAAGGCATGCCATCTTGATATATTCCTAAACTACCTTGTCCAGCCTTATCTGTGGTGGGAAAAGCATTATGATAGCGATGGCCCTTCCCGCTGTCTCGCAAACAGGCACCGGTTTCAGGGAAGGTGTTTTTGTGACCGCAAAGTTCCTACCCGGGACGGGAACTTGTATTCACCGGATTGTCACCGGTGGTAATGCGGTGAAGCGGCCCTTTGCAAGGACCGCATGATGAAACGCTATCTTTGCGTAGTGTTCATTGTTACTGGCACGTTGATGCTCACGGCAGACCAACAACTCGTTCAGGTTGTGTCGTCAGATTACGCGCTGGTCAAGTAGCTTCCAGGCCGCCTCGTGCGGCCTTTTTTACATTCTGGCGTCTACACTTTATCTATATGCCTGAAAGGAGTGTTGTATGAGTGAGAAGATCCCGGTAGGCATCAGCGCCTGTTTATTGGGCGAGAAGGTTCGTTTCGATGGCGGCCACAAGCGCCTGAATTTTGCCGTGGACGAACTGAGCCCGTGGGTGACGTTTGAACCGGTGTGTCCGGAAATGGCCATTGGACTGCCGGTTCCACGGCCTGCGCTGCGGCTGGTGAAAGATGAACAGGGCGAAATCCATCTGCAATTCAGCGACAAGCGTGAAGGCGATTTGACCGCAGCAATGAACGATTTCACCCGCAAACGCATCGCCCGCTTCGAAACCCTGTGTGGCTACATTGTCTGTAAAAATTCGCCCAGCTGCGGGATGGAACGCGTTCGTGTCTACGACGCAGACGGAAAAAACAACCGTAAAGCGGGCCGTGGGCTGTATACCGAAATACTGATGCAGACCTTTCCGTGGCTGCCGGTGGAAGAAGACGGACGA
Source organism: Scandinavium sp. (assembly GCF_032012665.1). Lineage (NCBI taxonomy): Bacteria > Pseudomonadati > Pseudomonadota > Gammaproteobacteria > Enterobacterales > Enterobacteriaceae > Scandinavium > Scandinavium sp. The sequence continues at coordinate 28,935 of NZ_DALZVG010000026.1, read as the reverse complement.
TTGCAGGATCCTCTGCTTCGCGAGAACTTTGTGGAACGCATTTATGCATTGCATGAACTTAACGCGCTTCGCGAACGCGGGCTGACGCGCGGCGAACTGATGGCTTTTCACAGTCGCTATAAGCTCCTGCTGCTGGCGCATTCGCAGCCGCTCTACCGGGAGCTGGGCCGTTTTGTGGCGGGAATAGCTGAGTGGTCGTCGATGGATGAGTGGTTTATTGAATATCGTCAGCGCCTGATGACCCTGATGGCGCACCCGGCAACCCGTCGAAATCACACTAATGTTCTGATGCACGTGCAGGGCTATTTCCGCAAACAGCTCAACAGCCGACAGCGGCAGGAGCTGGCGAACCTTATCGACAAATACCGGCAGGGTACTCAGCCTTTGCTTGCGCCCGTCACGCTGTTAAAACACTATATGGCTGAATTTCCTGATGCTTATCTGGCCGGTCAGCGCTACTTCGACCCATGGCCTGAGGCTTTGCGTTTACGTTACGGACATTAACGGAGAATTATGCCCACCCATCTGGTCTGGTTTCGCGCCGATTTGCGCCTGCATGACAATCTGGCGCTGGCTGCCGCCTGTCGCCACCCGCAGGCAAAAGTTATCGCCCTGTTTGTCGCCACGCCGAAGCAGTGGGCTGAGCATGAGATGGCTCCCCGGCAGGCAGCATTTTTACAGGCGCATCTCAACGCCCTACAAAGCCAGCTGGCGCTTAAAAATATTCCGCTGATCTGTCGCGAGGCGGAGGATTTTGCGGCATCGGTTGATGAAGTGAAAAAGGTGTGTGACGAGCATCAGGTCAGCCAGCTTTTTTACAACTATCAGTATGAAATCAATGAGCGTAAACGTGATGCGCTGCTGGAGAAAGCGCTGGATACCGTCATGTGTCAGGGTTTTGACGACAGCGTGATGCTTGCACCTGGCAGCGTGATCACCGGCAATCATCAGATGTATAAAGTGTTTACGCCCTTTAAAAATGCGTATCTCCGTCGTCTGAATGAGGGGCTGCCGGAATGCGTTGCGGCTCCTGCGCCACGTGAGGAGAAGTCAGTTGAACCGGTGGATATCAGGCTTAATTATCCTCAGGTTCCGTTTGATACGAGTCTGTTTGCCGCTGATGAAAAACAGGCCATCGCCAGACTGAGGCATTTTTGCCAGCAGCAGGCCGCTGAGTATGAAGAGAAAAGAGATTTTCCGGCGATTGAAGGCACCAGTCGCTTGTCCGCGTGCCTGACGCTCGGCGTGCTCTCGCCGCGTCAGTGTCTGCACCGCTTGCTTGCCGAATGTCCTCAGGCGCTGGAAGGCGGTCCGGGCGCCGTATGGCTTAACGAACTTATCTGGCGCGAATTTTACCGCCATCTGATGACTTTCCATCCTGAGCTTTGTCGCCACAGGCCGTTTATCGCCTGGACCGACAACGTCGCGTGGAACCCGGATAAAAAGGCGTTGATCGCCTGGCAGCAGGGGAAAACGGGTTATCCGATAGTGGATGCGGCAATGCGTCAGCTCCACGAAACGGGCTGGATGCATAACCGCCTGCGGATGATCGTCGCCAGCTTCCTGGTGAAAGATTTGCTTATCGACTGGCGGGAAGGGGAGCGCTGGTTTATGTCACAGCTCATTGATGGCGATCTGGCGGCAAACAACGGCGGCTGGCAGTGGGCGGCGTCAACGGGCACCGACGCAGCGCCATACTTCAGGATCTTCAACCCAACGACCCAGGGTGAACGCTTCGATAAAGATGGAGAGTTTATTCGCCAGTGGCTGCCTGAACTGAAAGCTGTACCGGATAAAGCGATTCACGAACCGTGGAAATGGGCGGAAAAAGAGAGCGTTCAGCTGGATTATCCGCGCCCGATGGTGGATCACAAACAGGCGCGACAGGAAACGCTGGCGGCCTATGAGGCCGCCAGAAAAGCTCAGGACTCCAGCGCCAGACGGCGGGAGCGGACTTTCATCGCATGACCCAGCCAGATAATCAGCACAGCGGCAACGCAGGCAAGCGCTCCCCAGGTTATCTGGCTGAACACTTCGATATAGGCATTGATGGAGTAGTTGATGGCACCAGCCGCATCGAACGCGCTTTGCGAAGTTTGATCCGCAATCACGCCCGCAGCGTAGTTAGCGATGGCCCCGGACAGCAGCATATAGATCCCCGTCAGCACGCCGGTGACGCCCGGAATTTCAATTCGCGTAATTTGCGCCATCGCCACCGGATCGATAAACAGCTCAGCAAAGCCCATCACCGCCATGCCAATGATCATCAGCGGCATAGAGGAGTGGCCGTAGGACGCAGACCAGCGTGCGCTGAGCGTCAGAATACAGAAGCCTGCGCTCATCAGGCCGAGGCCTAAAGCGTATTTCCCCCAGATGCGCACGGCGCGGTTGCCCGTTACCGACTCCTTCACCACCCAGGCGAGGAACACGCCACACATCATCACCGCAAAGCCGTTAACCGACTGGAACATCGCCGTCGGGACTTCGTAGCCGAGAATAGTGCGATTCACGAAGCGGTCAATGTAAAGGCTGATGGAGCTACCGCCCTGCTGCGCGAAGGCCCAGAACAACAGGCTGAAGAACGTCAGTACTACAATCAGGCCCAGCTCTTTACGCTGCTTCTGGTTCTCGGCTTTCTTATAGATTTTGCCGAGCATCGCCAGGCCAATCACGGTCGCCACAATCAGCGCATACAGGGACCACTCTTTCCAGAACAGCACAGCAATAATGACTGGTGATACAACCAGCAGCGCCAGCAGCCAGCCCCAGACGGGAACGGCCATTTTTTTGCTTTTCAGCACCGCTTTGTTGACGCCCACGGTATGGCTGAAGTGGCGATTGCCGCAGAGGAAAATCACCAGGCCCGCAAGCATGCCGATGGCCGCCAGCGCGAAGCCCATTGCCCAGCTGTACTCTTCCTGCACGTAGCCGCAGGCAATAGGCGCAATGATCGAACCGACGTTACCTGCTGCATACAGCAGTGAGAAACCACCGTCACGGCGCGGATCGGTTGGCTCATACAGTTCGCCAAGCAGGCAACTGACGTTTGATTTAAACAAACCGTAGCCGCAAACGATAATCGCCAGTGACAGATAAAGGAACAGCGAGGAGATCTCACTGGCGCCCAGCACCAGATGCCCCACGGCCATCAGAAACGCGCCAATCATCACCGCCATGCGGTTGCCGAGGACCTTATCCGCCAGCCAGCCGCCGAGAATAGGCGTCACATACACCAGTGAACAGTAGGCGCTGAAGAGCGCATAGGCATGATTGTCGTTGTATTTCAGCTGGTTGGTGAGATACAGGATCAGCAGCGCGCGCATCCCGTAAAAGCTAAAGTATTCCCAGATTTGCAGTGCGACCACGTAGTAGATAGCGCGTGGTTGTGACGATGGTGTCTTCATGTTGCTCTCAGTCTTGCCAGAAGTGCAGAAGATAATCATTCCGCATTATTCGTTTCTTATATGCTATCCATGGGTCTTGAGCATGAAAGCTCAATTTATATGCTGTCCTGGTGCATAAATATACACGATTGTGCTGTGGGTCGTTAAGCGATTTTTGCGACTAGGTTTCGGGGCGCATGAAATGTGTCGCAGGCCTGCTATCGACGTATCGCTGCGGGGCGGCTATGGTATCCCTCAGTACCGAAATAAAGTCTGGAGTGACGATGAAAAACAGTGAACTGGAACAACTGATTAACGAGAAACTGAACAGCGGCGCGTTCAGCGACTATGGCCCAAACGGGTTACAGGTTGAGGGGCGGGAAGAGATCCGCAAAATCGTCACCGGCGTTACTGCAAGCCAGGCGCTGCTCGACGAAGCCGTTCGTCAGCAGGCGGATGCAGTGATCGTCCATCATGGCTATTTCTGGAAAAACGAGTCGCCGGTTATTCGCGGCATGAAGCGCAATCGCCTGAAAACACTGCTGGCGAATGACATCAACTTATACGGCTGGCATTTACCGCTGGATGCGCATCCTGAGCTTGGCAATAACGCCCAGCTGGCCGCTCTGCTTGGCATCAATATTAAAGGTGACATTGAGCAACTGGTGCCGTGGGGCGAACTGTCGATGCCGGTTTCTGGGCTCGAGTTTGCCTCGTGGATTGAAGCGCGCCTGGGACGTAAGCCGCTGTGGTGTGGCGATACCGGGCCGGACAAAGTCAGCCGCGTGGCATGGTGTACCGGTGGTGGTCAAGGCTTTATCGACAGTGCGGCGCGTTTTGGCGTTGATGCGTTTATTACCGGTGAAGTCTCCGAACAGACTATCCATTCTGCGCGTGAGCAAGGATTGCACTTTTATGCGGCGGGCCACCACGCGACCGAACGGGGCGGCATCCGCGCGCTCAGTGAATGGCTGACCGAAAACACCGATCTGGATGTCACTTTTATTGATATCCCTAACCCGGCCTGATGAGAGAGGGAAAAAGTGCAGAGAGCGCGTTGTTACCTGCTGGGAGAGACGGCAGTCGTTCTGGAGCTTGAACCACCGGTGACTCTGGAAAGCCAGAAGCGTATCTGGCGGCTTACCCAGCGTTTGCCAGAGTATCCGGAAGTGCTTGAGGCGATTCCGGGAATGAACAACATCACCGTCATCCTGCGCAATCCGCAGAACCTGGCGCTGGATGCCATCGAGCGGCTCCAGCGCTGGTGGGAAGAGAGCGAGGTGCTGGAACCCGATTCCCGCCAGATTGATATCCCCGTGGTGTACGGCGGCAAGCTGGGGCCGGATTTATCCCTGGTGGCTGAGCACTGCGGCCTCACGCCGAAACAGGTGGTGGAGCTCCATTCATCTCAGGAATATGTGGTGTGGTTTTTAGGCTTCCAGCCGGGCTTTGCTTATCTCGGCGGTTTACCGGAGCAACTGGCTATGCCGCGCCGGGCGGAGCCACGCGTGGAGGTGCCTGCGGGCAGCGTGGGAATCGGCGGTGAGCTTACGGGCATTTACCCGCTCGCCACGCCCGGCGGCTGGCAGCTGATTGGGCATACGCCGCTGGCGCTGTTTGATGCCAGCCAGCCGGAGCCGGTTTTACTCCGGCCTGGTGATACGGTCCGATTTGTGCCGCAGAAGGAGGGCGTATGCTGAAGATTATTCGCTCCGGGCTTTATTCCTCGGTACAGGACGGTGGGCGTTACGGTCTGCGCCAGTCGGGCGTCAGCCGCTGCGGCGCGCTTGATAAGCCTGCGCTGATGACCGCCAATCTGTTGGTGGGGAACGATCCGAACGCGGCAGCGATTGAAATTACGCTCGGCCAGTTCAGCGTCCAGTTTACCCGTGATGGCTGGTTTGCGCTGACCGGGGCAGGCTGTGAGTCCACGCTCGATGGCAAGCCGGTCTGGGCTGGCTGGCGGCTGCCGGTCAAGGCCGGGCAAACGCTGGTGATGAAGAATCCGCTGTACGGTATTCGCAGCTATCTGGCAGTAGCCGGCGGCATTGACGTGCCGAAAGTGCTCGGTTCGTACAGCACCGATCTGAAGGTGGGGATTGGCGGCCTGGAAGGGCGACGATTGCAGGATGGTGACAGCCTGAAGGTGTTTCCTTCAGAACGCTCGTTTAGCGGTTCGCAGGGCGTGAAATTACTGTTTCGGGGCAACCGAATTCGCGCGCTGCCGGGGCCGGAATATCATGAGTTTGATGCCGCCTCGCAGGAAAACTTCTGGCGCGCACCGTGGCAACTCAGTCCGCAGAGCAACCGAATGGGCTACCGTCTGAAAGGACAGCCGCTGGTGCGTACCACCGATCGCGAACTGTTGTCGCACGGTTTGTTACCGGGTGTGGTGCAGGTGCCATACAATGGTCAGCCTATCGTCCTGATGAATGACGCGCAGACTACAGGTGGCTATCCGCGTATAGCATGCATTATTGAAGCGGATATGTTCCAGCTGGCGCAAATCCCGCTCGGGCGACCGATACATTTTGTTCAGTGCTCTCTCGAAGAAGCACTGAAAGCGCGCGACGATCAGCATCGTTATTTTGAGCAGCTGGCGTGGCGACTCAACGGAGAATAATAAGGACAAGTTATGCCGGAAGGACCGGAGATCCGCCGGGCGGCGGACACGCTTGAAGCGGCCATAAAAGGCGAGTCCCTCACCGAAACATGGTTCGCTTTTCCGCCGCTCAAGATGTTTGAAGTGCAGCTTGTGGGGCAAACCGTGACCCACATCGAAACGCGGGGTAAGGCGCTGCTGACGCACTTTTCTGGCGGGCTGACGATGTACAGCCACAATCAGCTTTACGGCGTCTGGCGCGTCGTGGATGCCGGGGAAGAGCCGCAAACGACGCGTATATTGCGGGTGCGTTTGCAAACTGCGAAGAAAGCGATTCTGCTCTACAGCGCGTCTGATATCGAAATACTGACGCCTGAGCAGCTGGCTACGCAGCCTTTCTTACAACGCGTCGGGCCGGATGTCCTCGATACGTCACTGACGGAAGAGGAGGTTAAAGCCCGGCTGCTGTCGAAACCTTTCCGTAATCGCCAGTTTTCCGGATTGCTGCTCGACCAGGCTTTTCTCGCCGGGCTTGGCAACTATCTGCGGGTGGAAATTCTGTGGGAGTGCGAACTGGCGGCGACGCATAAAGCCAGCGAGCTGACGGCGCAGCAGATTGACAGGCTTGCGCATGCGCTGCTGGCTATTCCTCGTTTGTCGTATCAGACACGTGGGCAGGTCGACGAAAACAAACATCATGGCTCGCTGTTCCGCTTTAAGGTGTTCCATCGTGAGGGAGAGCCCTGCGAGCGCTGCGGTGGGATTATCGAGAGAACGATGGTGTCATCACGACCGTTTTACTGGTGTCCTGCCTGCCAGAAATAAAAATGCCGGGTGGCAGCTACGCCTTACCCGGCCTACAAAATAAACAGATTCCAGTAAATCTGTAGGCCCGGCAAGCTTGGCGCCGCCGGGCAGTCATTTTGCTAAATGCAAACTTAGTGCTTCTTCAGGTCTGAACTGAACTCGCGTTTGTCATAGCCGGTGTACAGCTGGCGTGGACGGGCGATTTTCATGCCTTCGGTATGCATTTCGTTCCAGTGTGCAATCCAGCCGACGGTACGCGCCATCGCGAAGATCACGGTAAACATAGAGGACGGAATGCCCATCGCTTTCAGGATGATGCCGGAATAGAAGTCCACGTTCGGGTAGAGTTTCTTCTCGATGAAGTACGGGTCGTTCAGCGCGATGTGTTCCAGCTCCATGGCAACCTGCAGCAGGTCATCTTTAGTGCCCAGCTCTTTCAGCACTTCATGGCAGGTTTCACGCATCACGGTGGCACGCGGGTCGTAGTTTTTGTACACGCGGTGGCCGAAGCCCATCAGACGGAACGAATCGTTCTTGTCTTTCGCACGACGGACGAATTCCGGAATGTGCTCAACGGTGCTGATCTCTTCCAGCATCTTCAGTGCCGCTTCGTTAGCACCACCGTGCGCCGGCCCCCACAGGGAAGCGATACCGGCAGCGATACAGGCGAACGGGTTAGCACCTGAAGAGCCTGCTGTACGGACGGTAGACGTTGAAGCGTTCTGTTCGTGGTCAGCGTGCAGGATAAGAATGCGGTCCATAGCGCGTTCCAGAACCGGGTTCACCACGTATTCTTCACACGGCGTGGAGAACATCATGTTGAGGAAGTTGCCCGCGTAGGAGAGGTCGTTGCGTGGATACACGAATGGCTGGCCGATGGAGTATTTGTAGCACATCGCCGCCATGGTCGGCATTTTGGACAGCAGACGGAACGCGGCAATTTCACGGTGGCGTGGGTTATTAACGTCCATCGCGTCGTGGTAGAACGCTGCCAGCGCGCCGGTCACGCCACACATCACCGCCATTGGGTGAGAGTCACGACGGAAGCCGTGGAACAGACGGGTGATCTGCTCGTGGATCATGGTGTGACGGGTGACGATGGTTTTGAATTCATCGTATTGCGCCTGATTCGGTTTTTCACCGTTCAGCAGGATGTAGCACACCTCGAGATAGTTAGACTGAGTGGCTAACTGATCGATAGGGAAGCCGCGGTGCAGCAGGATGCCCTCATCACCGTCGATAAAGGTGATTTTGGATTCGCAGGAAGCGGTGGAGGTGAAACCCGGGTCAAAAGTAAATACGCCTTTCGAACCAAGACTACGAATATCAATCACGTCTTCGCCGAGCGTACCTTTTAGCACGTCCAGTTCAATAGCAGTGTCACCGTTGAGAGTGAGCTTTGCCTTTGTATCAGCCATTTACGGTCTCCTTAGCGCCTTATTACATAAGACTGCGGGATGCCGGATTCGCTTTCAGGGTGCGGTTAGACGTTACCAGTTTGTTATTTGGCTCACCGCCGAGCTCACGAGGGTTAACCAGGGTACAGAGCAAAGGGCGCCGGGGGCATACGTTCATCGCACTATGAAACTACAGCAAATCAGGGTCTTAGCAGTCCGATTATTCAAACCTGTCTATCACTATTCACTGTCAGATTACATCGGTCAATACTTTCTCACTGTTACATAACTTATTGTCAGGTGAAAGCATGACCCCATAACTTTTACGCATTATATGCCTTTTCAGGTGATGGTTGTAACAATAATGTTTAATATTTGTCAAATCAGGTGAGTAAAAATTAAAATAATGTTGTTATCGTGACCCTGATCACTGTTCCGCATAAAACCCGACAAACTATATGTAGGTTAATTGTAATGATTTTGTGAACGGCCTATACTGCCGCCAGGTCTCCGGAAACCCCTGCAATCCCGAGCCACCCAGCGTTGAAATGTGTCGTTTTAGCTCTTGAAATGGAGTTTTTACATGACGCGCAGTTATAGAAAGGACGCTGTCTGACCCGCACGCAGACCGGAGGAAGGAAACAATAAGAACAGCATGTGGGCGTTATTCATGATAAAAAATGTGAAAAAACAAAGACCTGTCAATCTGGATCTGAAAACGATCCGATTCCCTGTAACGGCGATAGCGTCCATCCTCCACCGCGTTTCTGGCGTGATCACTTTTGTGGCGGTTGGCATCCTGTTGTGGTTACTGGGCACCAGTCTCTCTTCTCCTGAAGGTTTCCAGACGGCGAGCTCAATCATGAGCGGCTTCTTCGTCAAATTCATTATGTGGGGCATTCTGACGGCGCTGGCGTATCACGCCGTGGTCGGCATTCGCCATCTGATGATGGATTTTGGCTATCTGGAAGAGACATTCGAAGCAGGTAAAAAGTCTGCCAATATTTCTTTTGTTATTACTGTCGTGCTTTCACTTTTCGCAGGAGTCCTCGTATGGTAAGCAACGCCTCAGCATTAGGACGCAACGGCGTACATGACTTCATCCTCGTACGTGCCACCGCGATCGTTCTGACTCTGTACATTATCTACATGGTTGGTTTCTTCGCGACCCACGGTTCGCTCACCTGGGAAGTCTGGACGGGTTTCTTCTCTTCCGCTTTCACCAAAGTCTTCACCCTGCTGGCTTTATTCTCCATCTTGATTCATGCCTGGATCGGCATGTGGCAGGTGTTGACCGACTACGTTAAACCGCTGGCTATTCGCCTGCCGCTGCAGCTCGCCATCGTCGTGGCGCTGGTGGTTTACGTCATTTATGGATTTGTTGTGGTGTGGGGTGTGTAATGAAACTGCCAGTCAGAGAATTTGATGCTGTTGTGATCGGCGCAGGTGGCGCAGGTATGCGTGCCGCGCTGCAAATTTCCCAGAGCGGCCAGACCTGTGCGCTGCTCTCTAAAGTCTTCCCGACCCGTTCTCATACCGTTTCCGCGCAGGGTGGCATCACCGTGGCGCTCGGTAATACCCATGAAGATAACTGGGAATGGCACATGTATGACACCGTTAAAGGGTCAGACTACATCGGTGATCAGGACGCTATCGAATATATGTGTAAGACCGGTCCGGAAGCGATTCTGGAGCTGGACCATATGGGCCTGCCGTTTTCTCGTCTTGAGAATGGCACCATCTATCAACGTCCGTTTGGCGGCCAGTCGAAGAACTTCGGCGGTGAGCAGGCGGCACGTACCGCAGCCGCAGCGGACCGTACCGGTCACGCTTTGCTGCACACGCTTTACCAGCAGAACCTGAAAAACCACACCACGATTTTCTCCGAGTGGTATGCGCTGGACCTGGTGAAAAACGCCGATGGTGCCGTTGTCGGTTGTACCGCTCTGTGTATCGAAACCGGTGAAGTGGTTTACTTCAAAGCCAATGCCACCGTGCTGGCGACCGGCGGTGCAGGCCGCATTTATCAGTCCACCACCAACGCGCACATCAACACCGGTGACGGCGTTGGTATGGCTATCCGTGCGGGCGTGCCTGTGCAGGATATGGAAATGTGGCAGTTCCACCCGACCGGTATCGCGGGCGCAGGCGTTCTGGTAACAGAAGGCTGCCGTGGTGAAGGCGGATATCTGCTGAACAAACACGGCGAGCGCTTTATGGAACGTTACGCGCCGAATGCGAAAGACCTGGCCGGTCGTGACGTGGTGGCGCGTTCCATCATGATCGAAATCCGTGAAGGCCGCGGCTGTGACGGCCCGTGGGGTCCTCACGCTAAGCTGAAGCTTGACCATCTGGGTAAAGAGGTTCTCGAATCCCGCCTGCCGGGCATCCTTGAACTCTCCCGCACCTTCGCTCACGTTGATCCGGTGAAAGAGCCGATTCCGGTTATCCCAACCTGCCACTATATGATGGGCGGTATTCCGACCAAAGTGAGCGGCCAGGCGCTGACCGTTAACGAGAAAGGCGAAGACGTGGTGATCCCGGGCTTGTTCGCGGTTGGCGAAATTGCCTGCGTATCCGTGCACGGTGCGAACCGTCTGGGCGGCAACTCGCTGCTGGATCTGGTGGTGTTTGGTCGTGCTGTTGGCCTGCATCTGCAGGAGTCTATCGCCGAGCAGGGCACGCTTCGCGATGCCACCGAAGAAGAAGTGAATGTTTCTCTGGAACGTCTCAACCGCTGGAACGGCAACCGCGACGGCGAAGATCCGGTTGAAATCCGCAAAGCGCTGCAGGAATGCATGCAGCATAACTTCTCGGTGTTCCGCGAAGGCGATGCGATGGCGAAAGGTCTGGAGCAGCTGAAGGCCATCCGCGAGCGTCTGAAAAATGCCCGTCTGGACGATACCTCCAGCGAATTCAACACCCAGCGCATCGAGTGCCTGGAGCTGGATAACCTGATGGAAACCGCATACGCCACCGCGGTGTCGGCAAACTTCCGTACCGAAAGCCGTGGCGCACACAGCCGCTTCGACTTCCCGGATCGCGATGATGAAAACTGGCTCTGCCACAGTCTGTACCAGCCGCAGACGGAAACCATGACCCGCCGTGAGGTGAACATGGAGCCGAAACTGCGTCCGGCATTCCCGCCGAAAGTGCGTACCTACTAATTGCGGAGACAGGAAGATGAAACTCGAGTTTTCAGTTTATCGTTATAACCCGGATGTCGATGACGCTCCGCGCATGCAGAATTACACCCTCGAAGCGGAAGAAGGGCGCGACATGATGTTGCTGGATGCTTTGATCCAGCTGAAAGAACAGGACCCGACGCTGTCGTTCCGCCGCTCCTGCCGCGAAGGCGTTTGTGGCTCAGATGGCGTGAACATGAACGGCAAAAACGGCCTGGCGTGTATCACCCCGGTTTCCGCTTTGCAGCGCGCAGGGCAGAAAATCGTGATTCGCCCTCTGCCGGGGCTCCCGGTGGTGCGCGATTTGGTGGTAGACATGGGGCAGTTCTATGCCCAATATGAGAAGATTAAGCCTTACCTGTTGAATAATGGGCAAAATCCACCCGCTCGCGAGCATTTACAGTCGCCCGAGCAGCGTGAAAAACTGGACGGCCTGTACGAGTGTATTCTCTGTGCCTGCTGCTCCACTTCTTGCCCGTCGTTCTGGTGGAATCCGGATAAGTTCATCGGCCCGGCCGGTCTGTTAGCGGCGTACCGCTTCCTGATCGACAGCCGTGATACCGAAACCGACAACCGCCTGGAAGGGCTGAGTGACGCTTTCAGCGTATTCCGCTGTCACAGCATCATGAACTGCGTCAGTGTCTGTCCGAAAGGGCTGAACCCGACGCGCGCCATCGGCCACATCAAATCGATGTTGCTGCAGCGCAGTGCGTAAATTGTAGTGGTTGCCGGATGGCGACTGACGTCTTATCAGGCCTACGGGTTATGGACCTTGTAGGCCTGATAAGCGGAGCGTCATCAGGCAAATAATTGCAGGAAATCTTTAAAAACTGCCGATGTACTTCCCCTTCTCAGGCGAGAAGGCAGGGGAGAGGGCACAGGCCCTAAGACAGTTTCTAAAGGTTCCTTCGCGGGCCTGAACAGAAGAGCTCGCAAGTGAACCCCGGCACGCAGACCCGGTACCCCGGTGTGCGTGGTAGTTTCTACGGCGAAAGTAAGCATAAAAATGCTTAAGGGATCACGATGCAGAACGGCGCAATGAAAGCCTGGCTGGACTCTTCTTACCTCTCTGGTTCCAACCAGAGCTGGATAGAACAGCTCTATGAAGACTTCTTAACCGATCCTGACTCTGTCGACGCCAACTGGCGTTCCATGTTCCAGCAACTGCCTGGCACCGGAGTCAAACCCGATCAATTTCATTCCACAACGCGTGATTACTTCCGCCGTCTGGCGAAGGATGCCTCGCGTTACTCTTCCGCGATTTCCGATCCCGATACCAACGCGAAGCAGGTAAAAGTCCTGCAGCTGATCAACGCCTGGCGTTTCCGTGGTCATCAGGCCGCGAATCTCGATCCGCTCGGGCTGTGGAAGCAGGAGCCCGTGGCCGATCTGGAACCTGCGTTCCACGATCTGACCGAAGCCGATCTCCAGGACAGCTTTAACGTGGGCTCTTTTGCCATCGGCAAAGAAACCATGAAGCTGGGCGATTTGATTGCCGCGCTGAAGCAAACCTACGGTGGCTCCATCGGCGCGGAATACATGCACATTACCTCCACGGAAGAGAAGCGCTGGATCCAGCAGCGTATCGAATCGGTGGTCGGTCACGCGAGCTTTACCGCTGATGAGAAAAAACGCTTCCTGACTGAGCTGACAGCGGCGGAAGGCCTTGAGCGTTATCTGGGCGCGAAATTCCCGGGTGCGAAACGCTTCTCGCTGGAAGGCGGCGATGCGCTGGTGCCGATGCTGAAAGAGCTTATCCGCCACGCGGGTAAGAGCGGCACCCGTGAAGTGGTGCTGGGCATGGCGCACCGCGGTCGTCTGAACGTGCTGATCAACGTGCTGGGTAAAAAACCGCAGGATCTGTTCGATGAATTCGCCGGTAAACATAAAGAACACCTCGGCACCGGCGACGTGAAGTATCACATGGGCTTCTCGTCTGACATGGAAACCGAAGGCGGCCTGGTTCACCTGGCGCTGGCGTTCAACCCGTCGCACCTTGAAATCGTGAGCCCGGTAGTTATCGGTTCCGTACGCGCCCGTCTGGATCGTCTGGAAGAGCCAAGCAGCAATAAAGTATTGCCAATCACCATTCACGGCGACGCCGCCGTGGCGGGCCAGGGCGTGGTTCAGGAAACCCTGAACATGTCCAAAGCACGCGGTTACGAAGTGGGCGGTACCGTTCGCATCGTTATCAACAATCAGGTGGGCTTCACTACGTCCAACCCGCTGGATGCGCGCTCCACGCCGTACTGTACCGATATCGGTAAGATGGTGATGGCGCCGATCTTCCACGTGAACGCAGATGACCCGGAAGCCGTGGCGTTTGTGACTCGCCTGGCGCTGGACTTCCGTAACACCTTCAAACGCGATGTGTTCATCGATCTGGTTTGCTACCGTCGTCACGGCCATAACGAAGCCGACGAGCCAAGCGCAACCCAGCCGCTGATGTACCAGAAAATCAAAAAGCATCCGACTCCGCGCAAACTGTACGCTGACAAGCTTGAAGGCGAAAAAGTTGCGACGCTGGAAGATGCCACCGAGATGGTCAATCTCTACCGCGATGCGCTGGATGCCGGTGAATGCGTGGTGAAAGAGTGGCGTCCGATGAACATGCACTCCTTCACCTGGTCACCGTACCTCAACCACGAGTGGGATGAGAGCTACCCGAATAAGGTGGAAGTGAAGCGTCTGCAGGAGCTTGCGAAACGCATCAGCACCGTGCCTGAATCCGTTGAGATGCAGTCCCGCGTAGCGAAAATCTACGGTGACCGCCAGGCGATGGCCGCAGGTGAGAAGCTGTTCGACTGGGGCGGCGCAGAAACGCTGGCTTACGCAACGCTGGTTGATGAAGGCATTCCGGTGCGTCTGTCCGGTGAAGATGCCGGTCGCGGCACGTTCTTCCACCGTCATGCGGTTATCCACAACCAGGTTAACGGCTCCACTTATACCCCGCTTGAGCACGTGCACAACGGTCAGGGTCAGTTCCGCGTCTGGGACTCCGTGCTGTCTGAAGAGGCCGTTCTGGCCTTCGAATACGGCTACGCCACCGCAGAACCGCGCATTCTGACTATCTGGGAAGCGCAGTTCGGTGACTTCGCCAACGGTGCGCAGGTGGTTATTGACCAGTTCATCAGCTCCGGTGAGCAAAAATGGGGCCGGATGTGTGGCCTGACCATGCTGCTGCCGCACGGCTACGAAGGGCAGGGTCCGGAGCACTCCTCCGCGCGCCTGGAGCGCTATCTGCAACTTTGTGCTGAGCAGAACATGCAGGTGTGCGTGCCGTCGACTCCGGCTCAGGTTTACCACATGCTGCGTCGTCAGGCGCTGCGCGGAATGCGCCGTCCGCTGGTGGTGATGTCACCGAAATCCCTGCTGCGTCATCCGCTGGCGGTTTCCAGCCTTGATGAGCTGGCGAACGGCACCTTCCAGCCGGCGATCGGTGAAATTGACGAGCTGGATCCGAAGGCGGTGAAACGCGTCGTCATGTGCTCTGGTAAGGTTTACTACGACCTGCTGGAACAGCGTCGCAAAAACGATCAGAAAGATGTCGCCATCGTGCGTATCGAACAGCTTTATCCGTTCCCGCATCAGGCTATGCAGGATGCGCTGAAACCTTATGCTCACGTACATGACTTTGTCTGGTGCCAGGAAGAGCCGCTCAACCAGGGCGCCTGGTACTGCAGCCAGCATCACTTACGTGAAGTCATTCCATTTGGGTCTGCCCTGCGTTACGCAGGTCGCCCGGCCTCTGCTTCTCCGGCAGTAGGGTATATGTCCGTTCACCAGAAACAGCAGCAAGATCTGGTCAATGACGCGCTGAACGTCGATTAATTAAAGGATACAAAATGAGTAGCGTAGATATTCTTGTTCCCGACCTGCCAGAATCCGTAGCCGATGCCACGGTTGCCACCTGGCACAAGAAGCCAGGCGACGCGGTTGTCCGCGATGAAGTGCTGGTCGAAATCGAAACTGACAAAGTGGTACTGGAAGTACCGGCGTCGGCGGACGGCATTCTCGATGCCGTACTGGAAGATGAAGGCACAACCGTGACTTCCCGTCAGATCCTGGGTCGCCTGCGTGAAGGTAACAGCGCCGGTAAAGCCACTGAAGCGAAAGCGGACACCAAAGAGTCTACGCCGGCCCAGCGCCAGCAGGCTTCTCTGGAAGAGCAGAGCAATGATGCCCTGAGCCCGGCGATTCGTCGCCTGCTGGCTGAGCACAATCTCGAAGCCAGCGCCATTAAAGGCACCGGTGTCGGTGGTCGTCTGACCCGTGAAGACGTGGAAAAACACCTGGCGAAAGCCCCGGCTAAAGCAGAAGCGAAAGCGCCTGCCGCGGCTCCGGCTGCAGCACCAGCCCCGCTGGCTGGCCGCTCCGAAAAACGCGTACCAATGACCCGTCTGCGTAAACGCGTGGCCGAGCGTCTGCTGGAAGCGAAAAACTCCACCGCTATGCTGACTACGTTTAACGAAGTCAACATGAAGCCAATCATGGATCTGCGTAAGCAGTACGGCGATGCGTTTGAAAAACGTCACGGTATCCGTCTGGGCTTCATGTCCTTCTACGTGAAAGCCGTGGTTGAAGCGCTGAAACGCTACCCGGAAGTGAACGCCTCCATCGACGGCGACGATGTGGTGTATCACAACTACTTCGACGTGAGCATGGCTGTTTCTACTCCTCGCGGTCTGGTCACGCCAGTACTGCGCGACGTTGACGCGCTGGGCATGGCGGACATCGAGAAAAACATCAAAGAGCTGGCGGTGAAAGGCCGTGACGGCAAGCTGACCGTGGAAGATCTGACCGGTGGTAACTTCACCATCACCAACGGCGGCGTGTTCGGTTCACTGATGTCCACCCCGATCATCAACCCACCGCAGAGTGCGATTCTTGGCATGCACGCCATCAAAGATCGCCCAATGGCGGTAGACGGTAAAGTAGAGATCCTGCCGATGATGTATCTGGCACTCTCCTACGATCACCGCCTGATTGACGGTCGTGAATCCGTGGGCTTCCTCGTGGCCATTAAAGAGCTGCTGGAAGATCCAACTCGTCTGCTGCTGGACGTGTAGTAAAAAGAGTATCACCTGCCCTGTAGGCCGGATAAGGCGTTTGCGCCGCCATCCGGCAAAAGTGTAATGCCCGATGGCGCTCTGCGTATCGGGCCTACGGGTTCAAAGATAACGATTACCCTAAAAGTGGATAGAACGCATGAACTTACATGAATACCAGGCCAAACAGCTGTTTGCCCGCTATGGTTTACCTGCGCCAGTAGGCTATGCCTGCTCAACTCCGCGTGAAGCTGAAGAAGCCGCTTCAAAAATTGGTGCGGGCCCATGGGTCGTAAAATGCCAGGTACACGCTGGCGGCCGCGGTAAAGCGGGCGGCGTAAAAGTGGTTAACAGCAAAGAAGACATCCGCGCTTTCGCGGAGCACTGGCTGGGTAAACGCCTGGTAACCTATCAAACAGATGCGAACGGCCAGCCTGTTAACCAGATTCTGGTGGAAGCGGCGACCGATATCGCAAAAGAGCTGTACCTGGGCGCGGTTGTTGACCGCAGCTCCCGTCGCGTGGTGTTCATGGCGTCTACCGAAGGCGGCGTGGAAATCGAAAAAGTGGCGGAAGAAACTCCGCACCTGATCCACAAAGTGGCTATCGATCCGCTGGCGGGCCCAATGCCTTACCAGGGACGCGAACTGGCGTTCAAACTGGGTCTGGAAGGCAAACTGGTTCAGCAGTTCACCAAGATCTTCATGGGCCTGGCAAACATCTTCCTGGAACGCGATCTGGCGCTGATCGAAATCAACCCGCTGGTTATCACCAAACAGGGTGACCTGATCTGCCTCGATGGCAAACTGGGTGCGGACGGCAACGCCCTGTTCCGTCAGCCGGATCTGCGTGAAATGCGCGATCAGTCTCAGGAAGATCCACGTGAAGCGCAGGCTGCACAGTGGGAACTGAACTACGTTGCTCTCGATGGCAATATTGGCTGCATGGTCAACGGCGCGGGTCTGGCGATGGGCACCATGGACATCGTTAAGCTGCACGGCGGTGAACCGGCTAACTTCCTCGACGTTGGCGGCGGCGCAACCAAAGAGCGCGTGACTGAAGCGTTCAAAATTATCCTCTCTGATGACAACGTGAAAGCTGTGCTGGTGAATATCTTCGGCGGCATCGTTCGTTGTGACCTGATTGCTGACGGCATCATCGGTGCAGTAGAAGAAGTGGGCGTGAACGTGCCGGTGGTCGTGCGTCTGGAAGGTAACAACGCCGAGCTCGGCGCGAAAAGACTGGCTGACAGCGGCCTGAATATTATTGCAGCGAAAAGTCTGACCGATGCGGCTCAGCAGGTCGTTCACGCAGTGGAGGGGAAATAATGTCCATTTTAATTGATAAAAACACCAAGGTTATCTGCCAGGGCTTTACCGGTAGCCAGGGGACTTTCCACTCTGAACAAGCGATTGCTTACGGCACCAACATGGTTGGCGGCGTAACGCCAGGAAAAGGCGGCACCACGCATCTTGGCCTGCCGGTCTTCAACACCGTGCGTGAAGCAGTAGAAGCGACGGGCGCAACCGCCACCGTTATCTACGTTCCGGCGCCGTTCTGCAAAGACTCCATCCTGGAAGCCATCGATGCAGGCATCAAGCTTATCATCACCATCACCGAAGGCATCCCGACTCTGGATATGCTGACCGTGAAGGTCAAGCTGGATGAAGCGGGCGTGCGCATGATTGGACCGAACTGCCCGGGCGTTATTACCCCAGGCGCCAGCAAAATCGGCATCATGCCAGGCCACATTCACAAGCCTGGCAAAGTGGGCATCGTTTCCCGCTCCGGCACCCTGACCTATGAAGCGGTTAAGCAGACCACCGACTATGGTTTCGGCCAGTCCACCTGTGTGGGTATCGGCGGTGACCCGATCCCGGGTTCTAACTTCATCGACATCCTGAAGATGTTCCAGGAAGATCCGCAGACTGAAGCAATCGTGATGATCGGTGAGATCGGCGGTAGCGCAGAAGAAGAAGCTGCTGCGTATATCAAAGATCATGTGACTAAGCCTGTAGTCGGCTACATCGCGGGCGTCACTGCACCGAAAGGCAAGCGTATGGGTCACGCAGGTGCAATCATTGCGGGCGGGAAAGGTACGGCGGATGAGAAATTCGCAGCCCTGGAAGCCGCGGGCGTGAAAACCGTTCGCAGCCTCGCCGACATCGGTGAAGCGCTGAAAACCATCATTAACTGATAATCCTCTCTGCTCCCCGTGCGGGGAGCTTTATATGTCCCTTTTCGACATGGTTGGCCACCTTAGCGGGTGGCCTTTTTTATACCTGCGCATTGTCCGCGTCGCTGTGGCGTATCCGCTCTGATCAATAATTCTGCAAACGAGTCCCGACTGCACATTGCACGAGCGTTTTCTTTTTAACCCGGCGTTATGTTGGTGTGTTAAATATTAAAATCATTGCTGTGAATGAAATGTAATAAAAAGCAGCTATACTTGGCGGCAGAAAAAGCCTTTCTCAGGGTTTAAACTTCTAATCCTGTTCCTCTTTCTCGTCTTATTGTGCCCGCAGTTAAAAAGCCATTACCTTTCGTGCCAATTTCGTCTTATTTGATAACCATCAATGTCATGCCGCGAACATGTTTTTAACATTGATTTCACTATGAATCATAGTGCGCATACAGAATTAACATGTGAGGGTGAAATTGATTTAAATCAATATGTAATGCCTGGAAAAACGTAGTGTAAAGCGGTAAATTGATCGCAGATCAAAGTGGTCGAAATGCACCATCTTAGCTATATATTGATCAGCGTCGAAAAACGTAAATCTTACTCAATAAAAACCTGTTTATTGTAAGGGTTTTACGGCGTAATATATTCATGGGATCAATTTGGGTTTTTTATTAACTTATTTGTAACCTTTGCTTAGTGCCGTTATCACATACGATCGCGGCAACGGGACGGGAAGCAAATCAATTTGTATTGGGGCATGCGTGTGAATCCTTTCTAACGGGATTCACTCTCGGAGTCTTCATGCGATGAGCAAGGAGTCATGATGTTAGATATAGTCGAACTGTCGCGCTTACAGTTTGCCTTGACCGCGATGTACCACTTCCTTTTTGTGCCACTGACGCTCGGTATGGCGTTCCTGCTGGCCATTATGGAAACGGTCTACGTCCTTTCCGGCAAACAGATTTATAAAGATATGACCAAGTTCTGGGGCAAGTTGTTTGGTATCAACTTCGCTCTGGGTGTGGCAACCGGCCTGACCATGGAGTTCCAGTTCGGGACTAACTGGTCTTACTATTCCCACTACGTGGGCGATATCTTCGGTGCGCCGCTGGCGATCGAAGGGCTGATGGCCTTCTTCCTCGAATCCACCTTTGTAGGTCTGTTCTTCTTCGGTTGGGATCGTCTGGGTAAAATCCAACACATGGCGGTGACCTGGCTCGTTGCGCTGGGTTCAAACATGTCCGCACTCTGGATTCTGGTCGCCAACGGCTGGATGCAGAACCCGGTGGCATCAGACTTCAACTTCGAAACCATGCGCATGGAGATGGTGAGCTTCTCCGAGCTCGTCCTGAACCCGGTTGCTCAGGTGAAATTCGTGCACACCGTGGCATCCGGCTACGTGTGCGGCGCGATGTTCATCCTCGGTATCAGTTCCTACTATATGCTGCGTAATCGCGATTTCGCTTTCGCGAAACGCTCCTTTGCTATTGCCGCGAGCTTCGGTATGGCCGCAGTACTCTCCGTTATCGTGCTGGGTGATGAATCCGGTTACGAAATGGGTGACGTACAGAAAACCAAACTGGCCGCCATTGAAGCCGAATGGGAAACGCAGCCAGCACCGGCTTCCTTTACCCTGTTTGGTATTCCCGATCAGGATGCGCAGAAAAACCATCTGCAAATTCAAATTCCTTACGCGCTGGGCATCATCGCCACCCGTTCTGTTGATAAGCAGGTGACGGGCCTGAAAGAGCTGATGGTTCAGCACGAAGAGCGTATTCGTAACGGGATGAAGGCTTACAAACTGCTGGAAGAACTGCGTTCCGGTTCAGCCGATCAGTCCGTACGTAACGAATTTAACAGCGTGAAAAAAGACCTGGGTTACGGTCTGCTGCTGAAGCGTTATACCCCGAACGTCTCTGATGCGACGGAAGCACAAATCCA
Organism: Scandinavium sp.; assembly: GCF_032012665.1. Lineage (NCBI taxonomy): Bacteria > Pseudomonadati > Pseudomonadota > Gammaproteobacteria > Enterobacterales > Enterobacteriaceae > Scandinavium > Scandinavium sp. The sequence continues at coordinate 8,388 of NZ_DALZVG010000026.1, read as the reverse complement.
GCAGGCGACGAAAGACTCGATTCCTCGCGTCGCTCCACTGTACTTTGCTTTCCGTATCATGGTGGCGTGCGGCGTGCTGATGCTGCTTATCATCGCCGCCTGCTTCTGGACGGTTATTCGTAACCGTATCGGTAGCAAAAAATGGCTGCTGCGTGCTTGCCTGTACGGTATACCGCTGCCGTGGATCGCCATTGAGTCCGGCTGGTTTGTCGCAGAATATGGTCGTCAGCCGTGGGCGATAGGTGAGGTGTTACCGACGGCCGTAGCGAACTCGTCGCTGACCGCAGGCGATCTCCTCTTCTCGATGTTGCTGATTTGCGGCCTGTACACGGTGTTCCTGGTAGCGGAAATGTTCCTGATGTTCAAATTTGCGCGTCTGGGACCAAGCAGCCTGAAAACCGGTCGTTACCATTTTGAGCAGACCCCTGTGTCTGGTCAGCCGGCACGCTAAGACAGGAGTCGTCAAATGTTCGATTATGAAGTATTACGTTTTATCTGGTGGCTGCTGGTTGGCATTCTGCTGATTGGTTTTGCGGTCGCTGATGGTTTCGACATGGGGGTGGGCATGCTCACCCGTCTGCTTGGTCGCACTGACACCGAGCGTCGAATCATGATTAACTCCATCGCCCCGCACTGGGACGGTAACCAGGTGTGGCTGATCACCGCAGGTGGCGCACTGTTCGCTGCCTGGCCGATGGTCTATGCGGCTGCGTTCTCCGGTTTCTACGTGGCGATGATTCTGGTGCTGGCCTCTTTATTCTTCCGTCCGGTTGGTTTCGACTACCGTTCCAAGATTGAAGATACCCGCTGGCGCAACATGTGGGACTGGGGCATCTTCATCGGTAGCTTCGTGCCACCGCTGGTGATTGGCGTGGCGTTCGGTAATCTGATTCAGGGCGTACCGTTCCATCTCGACGAGTATATGCGTCTTTACTACACCGGTAACTTCTTCCAACTGCTCAATCCGTTTGGTCTGCTGGCGGGGATTGTGAGCGTGGCGATGATCCTGACGCAGGGCGCAACCTATCTGCAAATGCGTACCGCAGGCGAGCTGCATCTGCGCACGCGTACCGTTTCTCAGGTAGCGGCTCTGGTGACCATGGTGTGCTTCGTTCTGGCGGGCGTCTGGGTTTACTACGGCATTGATGGCTACGTGGTGAAATCGGTTCTCGATCACCATGCCGCGTCTAACCCGCTGACTAAAGAAGTCGTGCGTGAAGCGGGTGCCTGGATGGTGAACTTCAACAATATGCCGGCTCTGTGGGCGATTCCAGCCCTGGGCGTGGTGCTGCCGCTGCTGACTATCGTCACTTCGCGCGCAGAGAAGGGCGCCTGGGCGTTCCTGTTCTCCTCGCTGACGCTGGCCTGCATCATCCTGACCGCAGGTATCGCTATGTTCCCATTCATTATGCCTTCAAGCACAATGATGAACGCGAGCCTGACCATGTGGGATGCGACCTCCAGTCAGCTGACGCTGAACGTGATGACTTATGCGGCGATGGTGTTTGTACCGATTATTCTGCTCTACACCGCCTGGTGTTACTGGAAAATGTTCGGTCGTATCACCAAAGATGACATCGAACGCAACACCCATTCCCTGTACTGAGTAAGGAGCAACATATGTGGTACTTCGCATGGATTCTGGGAACGCTTCTGGCTTGTGCGTTCGGCGTGATCACCGCCCTGGCGCTAGAACACGTTGAGTCCGGACAAAAAGAAGATCATTAATGACTAAACTTATCGCAGCGTTGTATGCGGTAATGGACAAGGGCCCGTTAAGGGCCCTTTCGTTACTGATGGCATTAGTGCTGGCGGGCTGCATCTTCTGGGATCCCTCCCGCTTTGCGGCTAAAACCAGCGAACTGGAAATCTGGCATGGTTTCCTGATCATGTGGGCGGTGTGTGCGGGCGTCATTCATGGCGTGGGTTTTCGTCCAAAGGCAATCCACTGGCAGGGGATTTTTTGCCCACTGATTGCTGACCTCGTCCTGCTTGCCGGGCTGATTTTCTTTTACGCCTGATTCAGAAACATCCGTTAATCGCTATGGGCTTGTTCGAGCCCATAAAAATTTACTCTCCGTTTACTTTCCCCCATTCCAAACCATCATTCCCGCGCGTATAGTAGCGAAGTTTGAAAGCCCTAAATATTGTTTGCATTACCGGGATGTAAAGTGAATACAACGCTGTTTCGATGGCCGGTTCGTGTCTATTACGAAGACACCGACGCCGGTGGTGTGGTTTACCACGCCAGCTATGTCGCTTTCTATGAGAGAGCACGCACTGAGATGCTGCGCCACCATCACTTCAGCCAACAGGTTCTGCTGGCTGAACGCGTTGCCTTTGTGGTGCGCAAGATGACGCTGGAGTATTTCGCCGCCGCCAGACTCGACGACATGCTCGAAGTCCAGACGGAAATTACAGCGATGCGGGGCACCTCTCTGGTGTTCACGCAGCGGATAGTCAACGCAGAAAACAAAGTCCTCAACGAGGCGGAAGTGCTGATTGTTTGCGTTGATCCACTCTTAATGAAGCCTCGTGCGCTTCCCAAGTCTATTGTCGCGGAGTTTAAGCAGTGACTGACATGAATATCCTTGATTTGTTCCTGAAGGCAAGCCTTCTGGTTAAACTTATCATGTTGATCTTGATTGGTTTTTCAATCGCTTCCTGGGCCATCATTATCCAGAGAACGCGTATCCTCAATGCGGCAGGTCGCGAAGCTGAAGCCTTCGAAGACAAGTTCTGGTCCGGCATTGAACTCTCTCGCCTGTATCAGGAAAGCCAGGGCCGTCGCGACAACCTGACCGGTTCAGAGCAGATTTTCTACAGTGGCTTCAAAGAGTTTGCTCGTTTACATCGGGCGAACAGCCACGCGCCTGAAGCGATTGTGGAAGGGGCGTCGCGTGCGATGCGCATCTCCATGAACCGAGAGCTGGAAAACCTCGAAAACCACATTCCTTTCCTCGGCACAGTCGGTTCCATCAGCCCGTATATCGGCCTGTTTGGCACAGTGTGGGGGATCATGCACGCCTTTATCGCACTGGGTGCGGTAAAAGTGGCAACGTTGCAGATGGTGGCTCCAGGTATTGCCGAAGCGCTGATCGCAACCGCGATTGGTCTGTTTGCCGCGATTCCAGCGGTTATGGCTTATAACCGCCTGAACCAACGCGTGAACAAGCTGGAGCTGAACTACGACAACTTTATGGAAGAGTTCACCGCGATTCTGCACCGCCAGGCATTTACCAGCAGCGAAAGCAACAAGGGGTAAACCATGGCCAGACGTGGACGCGGACGTCGTGAACTGAAGTCCGAAATTAACATCGTTCCGTTGCTGGATGTGCTGCTGGTGCTGCTGCTGATCTTCATGGCGACAGCGCCGATCATTTCGCAGAGCGTGGATGTCAATCTGCCAGATGCGACCGAGTCGCAGGCCGTCAGCACCAATGACGATCCGCCGGTGATTGTGGAAGTGTCCGGAGTAGGGCAGTACAGCGTCAATGTCGGTCCGGACAAGATGCCACAGCTGCCGCCGGAGCAGGTTGTTGCTGAAGCTCAGCGTCGGCTGCAGGCGAATCCGAAAACGATCTTCCTGATCGGTGGCGCGAAAGATGTGCCTTACGATGAAATCATTAAAGCGCTAAACCTGTTGCACAGCGCGGGTGTGAAGTCAGTGGGTTTAATGACCCAGCCAATCTGACCCGGCTAACAGGCTAACAGTTTTTGGGAACCGAGAGTGTCAAAGGCAACCGACCAACAAAACGAAAAGCTTAAACGCGCGATTATCATTTCAGTCGTCTTGCATATCATTCTGATTGCACTGCTGATTTGGAGTTCGTTCGATGAGCATATAGATGCTTCGGCAGGCGGGGGCGGTGGCTCATCTATTGATGCGGTGATGGTCGACCCGGGTGCGGTCGTGCAGAACTACAATCGTCAACAGAACCAGCAGGCAAGCGCTCGTCGCGCGGAAGAGCAGCGTGAAAAACAGGCGCAGCAGCAGGCGGAAGAGATGCGAGAAAAGCAGGCCGCCGAACAGGAGCGCCTGAAGCAGCTCGAGCAGGATCGTCTGAAAGCACAGGAAGAAGCCGCTAAGCAGGCTGACGCGCAAAAACAAGCGGAGCAGGCAGCTAAGCAGGCGCAGGAACAGCAGAAGCAGGCGGAAGAAGCCGCCGTGAAAGCGGCGGCGCTGGCGAAGGCCAAAGCAGACGCCCAGGCGAAAGTTGCGGCCGAAGCCGCGAAGAAAGCGGCGGCGGATGCTCAGAAGAAAGCCGAGGCGGAAGCAGCAAAAGCCGCAGCTGACGCTCAGAAGAAAGCTGAGGCCGAAGCGGCGAAAAAAGCTCAGCAAGACGCTGAGAAAAAAGCTGCCGCCGATGCCGCGAAAAAAGCCGCCGCAGCAGAGAAAGCTGCGGCTGCAAAAGCAGCTGAAAAAGCGGCCGCAGATAAAGCCGCTGCCGAGAAAGCTGCCGCCGAAAAGGCTGCTGCAAAGAAAGCCGCAGCTGACAAGGCTGCTGCAGATAAGGCCGCTGCGGCTAAAGCGGCAGCAGCGAAAAAAGCAGCTGAAGCAAAAGAAGCATCGGGCGTTGACGACCTGCTGGGCGATCTCAGCTCAGGTAAGAATGCGCCGAAAACCGGTGGCGGAGCGACAGGAAACAATGCCGCCGCCGCCGGAAGCGGTAACACTAAGAACAACGGCGCTTCAGGCGCGGATATCAGCAACTATGCCGGACAGATTAAAGCGGCTATTGAAAGTCGCTTTTATGATGCTTCTTCGTACGCAGGTAAAGTGTGTACGCTGCGTGTCAAACTGAATCCTGACGGTACTTTAGCTAGTATCACCTCTGAGGGCGGCGATCCGGCGCTTTGTACTGCGGCACTGGCTGCAGCACGACAGGCTCGGTTCCCTAAACCGCCATCAGAAGCCGTGTATGAAGTGTTCAAAAATGCGCCGCTGGACTTCAAACCTTAAGGCAGATTTCCCCGTACAAGCGGGGAAAAATGTACCAGGCAAGTCTCAGGGTTTTGGTAGTTTTGTGTATTTGAGTTTGTTAACATTCTGCTAAATTATCGTGGGCTTTTCGCCTGGATAAGGGAGATATGATGAAGCAGGCATTAAAAGTAGCATTTGGTTTTCTGATGCTGTTTGCAGCGGCGCTGCACGCAGAAGTACGTATCGAAATCACCCAGGGGGTGGATTCGGCACGCCCAATCGGCGTGGCGCCATTTAAATGGGCCGGTCCGGGTGCGGCACCTGAAGATGTTGGCGGTATCGTTGCGGCTGACCTGCGTAACAGCGGTAAATTTAACCCGCTCGATCGTTCTCGTCTGCCTCAGCAGCCGGGTTCTGCTCAGGAAGTTCAGCCTGCGGCATGGTCTGCGCTCGGTATTGACGCTGTTGTCGTCGGCCAGGTGACGCCAAACGGTGACGGTTCTTACACCGTGGCTTACCAGCTGGTAGACACCGGCGGCGCGCCGGGTACCGTTCTGGCTCAGAACTCCTACAAAGTGAACAAGCAGTGGCTGCGCTATGCGGGCCATACTGCCAGTGACGAAGTATTTGAGAAGCTAACTGGTATCAAAGGTGCCTTCCGCACTCGTATCGCTTACGTAGTACAGACTAACGGCGGCCAGTTCCCGTATGAGCTGCGCGTATCTGACTATGATGGTTACAACCAGTTCGTGGTTCACCGTTCTCCGCAGCCTCTGATGTCTCCGGCGTGGTCTCCGGACGGTTCAAAACTGGCTTACGTTACCTTCGAAAGCGGTCGTTCTGCGCTGGTTATTCAGACGCTGGCAAACGGTGCTATTCGTCAGGTTGCTTCGTTCCCGCAGCACAACGGCGCACCATCATTCTCTCCTGACGGCTCCAAACTGGCCTTCGCTCTGTCGAAAACCGGTAGCCTGCAGCTGTACGTGATGGAGCTGGGCTCCGGTCAGATTCAGCAGGTGACGACGGGCCGCAGTAACAACACGGAACCAAGCTGGTTCCCGGACAGCCAGTCTCTGGCCTTTACTTCAGACCAGGCCGGTCGTCCGCAGATTTATAAAGTTGGTATTAACGGCGGTACTCCACAGCGTATTACCTGGGAAGGTGCTCAGAACCAGGACGTGGATGTGAGCTCCGACGGCAAATTTATGGTGATGGTGAGCTCGGCTAACGGCCAGCAGCATATTGCCAAACAAGATCTGGCAGCGGGTGGCGTACAGGTTCTGTCGTCAACGTTCCTGGATGAAACGCCAAGTCTGGCACCGAACGGCACAATGGTTATCTACAGCTCTTCTCAGGGGATGGGATCCGTGCTGAATCTGGTTTCTACAGATGGGCGTTTCAAAGCGCGTCTTCCGGCAACTGATGGACAGGTTAAATCGCCTGCCTGGTCGCCGTATCTGTGATAATAATTAATTGAATATTATAGGAATCAAAGAAATGCAACTGAACAAAGTGCTGAAAGGACTGATGATCGCTCTGCCAGTAATGGCTATCGCGGCGTGTTCTTCCAACAAGAATGCCAGCAACGATCAGAGCGGTGAAGGCATGATGGGTGCTGGCACTGGTATGGATGCTAACGGTAACGGCAACATGTCTTCTGAAGAGCAAGCTCGTCTGCAGATGCAGCAGCTGCAGCAGAACAACATCGTTTACTTCGATCTCGACAAGTACGATATCCGTTCTGACTTCGCTGCCATGCTGGACGCGCACGCAAACTTCCTGCGTAGCAACCCGTCTTACAAAGTCACCGTAGAAGGTCACGCTGACGAACGTGGTACTCCAGAGTACAACATCGCGCTGGGCGAACGTCGTGCTAACGCGGTTAAAATGTACCTGCAGGGTAAAGGCGTTTCTGCTGACCAGATCTCCATCGTTTCTTACGGTAAAGAGAAACCTGCAGTACTGGGTCACGACGAAGCGGCTTACTCCAAAAACCGTCGTGCCGTACTGGTTTACTAAGAGAATTGCATGAGCAGTAACTTCAGACATCACCTGTTGAGTCTGTCGTTACTGGTTGGCATAGCGGCCCCCTGGGCCGCTAATGCTCAGGCGCCAATCAGTAGTGTCGGCTCAGGCTCGGTCGAAGACCGCGTCACTCAACTCGAGCGTATTTCCAACGCTCACAGTCAACTTTTGACTCAACTCCAGCAACAGCTTCAGGACAACCAGGCCGATATTGATGCCCTGCGTGGTCAGATTCAGGAAAGCCAGTATCAGCTCAATCAGGCGGTTGATCGCCAGAAGCAGATCCAGTCTCAGCTTGATGGCATGAGCAGCGGCGGTAATGCGGCTCAGGCGCAGCCAGCAGCAGGCGATCAGAGCGGGGCGGCTGCAGCTACCGCAGCACCGTCAGCGGGCGCGGCAGCGTCAGGCTCGCCTGTGCAGAGCGGGGATGCCAACACGGATTACAATGCGGCTATCGCCCTGGTGAAAGATGCTTCTCGCCAGGATGACGCCATTGCCGCATTTCAGGCTTTCGTCAAAAAATACCCGGATTCAACCTACCAGCCGAATGCCAACTACTGGCTCGGACAGCTGAATTACAACAAGGGTAAAAAGGATGATGCGGCGTTTTATTTTGCCTCCGTGGTGAAAAATTACCCAAAATCACCGAAAGCCTCCGACGCGATGTTTAAAGTCGGTGTGATCATGCAGGACAAAGGTGATACTGCGAAAGCCAAAGCGGTTTATCAGCAGGTGGCCGCTAAATATCCTGGCACTGAAGGAGCCAAACAGGCACAAAAACGCCTGAATGGACTCTGATGCTTATGGCATGACCTGAAATTGAACTCTTTCTGGTCATGCCGCATGAATCATAAGCACTTAGCGCATTTTATTCGAAAAATTTGTTGCGCTGAAATCTGAAACCAGTAATATATGCCGCCGTTGCCAAGGGATATCAAACATCCTGAAAGCCGCGAAAACAGTGGGTCGTTAGCTCAGTTGGTAGAGCAGTTGACTTTTAATCAATTGGTCGCAGGTTCGAATCCTGCACGACCCACCACTACTAAAGTAGATTGTGGTAGTAAAGCGTGAAGGAAACGTTGCTTCAGCAACGGCCCGTAGGGCGAGGCTTCGGCCGAGTCATCCTGCACGACCCACCACTAACTTAAGTTAGTAAGAAGTATCCAGCGTAGTATCGGGTGATTAGCTCAGCTGGGAGAGCACCTCCCTTACAAGGAGGGGGTCGGCGGTTCGATCCCGTCATCACCCACCACTTCGGGTCGTTAGCTCAGTTGGTAGAGCAGTTGACTTTTAATCAATTGGTCGCAGGTTCGAATCCTGCACGACCCACCAATATTTTGGTGAAATCGAGTGTTCAGCAGTACCTCTTCGAAGCAACACCCTATGGGTCGTTAGCTCAGTTGGTAGAGCAGTTGACTTTTAATCAATTGGTCGCAGGT
>NZ_DALZVG010000025.1:0-80504 GCF_032012665.1 Scandinavium sp. | reverse complement strand
CGTGGAATCAGCCCGGTAATAACGGACAGGACCGCGACCCGTGGGGAAGCAGCAATAATCAAGGCGGCAACTCTGGGGGAAATGGAAACAAAGGTGGTCGCGATCAGGGGCCTCCTGATTTGGATGATATCTTCCGCAAGCTGAGCAAAAAGCTCGGCGGCTTAGGCGGTGGTAAAGGTGGCTCGGGCGGAGGCAGCAGCGCTTCGCAGGGGCCTCGTGCGCCAATGAGTGGGCGTATTGTCGGTATTGCGGCCGCAGCGGTCGTCATTATCTGGGCGGCGAGCGGCTTCTACACCATTAAAGAAGCAGAGCGCGGTGTGGTCACTCGTCTGGGTAAATTCAGCCATCTGGTTGAGCCTGGCCTGAACTGGAAGCCGACGTTTATCGACGAAGTGACGCCGGTCAACGTGGAAGCCGTTCGCGAGCTTGCCGCTTCTGGTGTGATGCTGACGTCTGATGAAAACGTGGTGCGCGTTGAAATGAACGTGCAGTACCGCATCACCGATCCGCAGAAATACCTGTTCAGCGTGACCAGCCCGGACGACAGCCTGCGTCAGGCGACGGACAGCGCCCTGCGCGGTGTGATCGGCAAATACACCATGGACCGTATTCTGACCGAAGGCCGTACCGTTATTCGTAGCGATACCCAGCGTGAGCTGGAAGAGACGATTCGCCCGTACAACATGGGGATCACCCTGCTGGATGTCAACTTCCAGGCTGCTCGTCCGCCGGAAGAGGTAAAAGCAGCGTTTGACGATGCCATTGCCGCTCGTGAAAACGAACAGCAGTACATTCGTGAAGCGGAAGCGTACACCAACGAAGTTCAGCCGCGTGCCAACGGTCAGGCGCAGCGTATCCTCGAAGAAGCTCGCGCTTATAAGACGCAGACTATCCTCGAAGCGCAAGGTGAAGTTGCGCGTTTCGTCAAGATTCTGCCTGCGTATAAAGCGGCGCCGGAAATTACCCGTGAGCGCCTGTATATCGAAACCATGGAGAAAGTGCTGAGCCATACCCGTAAAGTGCTGGTCAACGATAAAGGGGGCAACCTGATGGTGCTGCCGCTCGACCAGATGCTGAAGGGTGGCAGTGCAGCGCCGGCAAAAAAGAGTGACAGCAGCGGCGCCAGCAGCCTGTTGCGCCTGCCGCCTGCATCCAGCTCAAGCAGCGCCAACAGCAACAGCGCCGCACCGGCCACAAGCGACAGCGATATCATGGACCAACGCCGTGCTAACGCGCAGCGTAACGACTACCAGCGTCAGGGGGAATAACGATGCGTAAGTCAGTTATTGCAATAATTATCATCGTGCTGGTAGGCCTTTACGCTTCAGTCTTTGTGGTGAAAGAAGGTGAACGCGGAATTAAATTCCAGTTCAGCAGCGTGGTGCGTGACAGCGACAAGAAGCCGGTGATTTATGCGCCGGGCCTCCATTTCAAGGTGCCATTTATCCAGTCGGTGAAAACGCTGGATGCGCGTATCCAGACCATGGATAACCAGGCCGATCGCTTCGTGACTAAAGAGAAGAAAGACCTGATCGTTGACTCCTACATCAAGTGGCGCATCAGTGATTTCAGCCGTTACTTCCTGGCAACCGGTGGCGGAGACGTCTCTCAGGCCGAAGTGCTGCTGAAGCGCAAATTCTCTGACCGTCTGCGTTCTGAAATTGGTCGTCTGGATGTGAAAGATATCGTAACGGATTCCCGCGGTCGTCTGACTATCGAAGTACGCGATGCCCTGAACTCCGGTACCTCCGGCGGTGACGAAGAAGTGGCAACGCCTGCAGCTGACAGCGCTATCGCGGAAGCGGCAGAACGTGTCGTTGCGGAAACCAACGGTAAAGTGCCGGTGATCAATCCGAACAGTATGGCTGCGCTGGGTATTGAAGTGGTTGATGTCCGCATCAAGCAGATCAACCTGCCTGCGGAAGTGTCGGAAGCTATCTACAACCGTATGCGCGCCGAGCGCGAAGCGGTAGCCCGTCGCCACCGTTCACAGGGTCAGGAAGAGGCAGAGAAACTGCGTGCGGCCGCCGACTATGAAGTGACCAAAACGCTGGCGGAGGCCGAGCGTCAGGGTCGCATCATGCGCGGTGAAGGTGATGCCGAAGCGGCGAAACTGTTTGCCGATGCCTTCAGCCAGGATCCGGATTTCTACGCCTTCATCCGTAGTCTGCGTGCTTACGAGAACAGCTTCGAAAGCAATCAGGACGTGATGGTGCTGAGCCCGGACAGCGATTTCTTCCGTTACATGAAGACGCCGACCAGTACCGCGCGTTAAACTCGCCCGTAGTTTTGTGAAAAACCACCGCTCTTGCGGTGGTTTTCTTTTTCTCAGGATGAATGATGAATTCAACAATCTGGCTGGCGCTTGCGCTGGTACTGGTGCTCGAAGGTCTTGGACCGATGCTCTATCCTCAGGCCTGGCGCAAAATGGTGGCGGCACTTTCACAGCTTCCGGACCATCTTTTGCGTCGTTTTGGCGGTGGCCTTGTGGTCGCAGGCGTAGTGATCTACTACATGTTGACGAGAACGATTGGCTGAATAAAAAAACGGCGGAATCATCATTTTTAGGATGCAAAAAGTGCTGGTCATCATCGAAACCGATGGTAGAATCCATTTTTAAGCAAACGGTGATTTTGAAAAATGGGTAACAACGTCGTCGTACTGGGCACCCAATGGGGTGACGAAGGTAAAGGGAAGATCGTCGATCTTCTGACTGAACGTGCTAAATTTGTTGTACGCTACCAGGGTGGTCACAACGCTGGCCATACTCTCGTAATCAACGGTGAAAAAACCGTCCTCCATCTTATTCCATCAGGCATTCTTCGTGACAACGTGACCAGCATCATCGGTAACGGCGTTGTGCTGTCGCCTGCTGCGCTGATGAAAGAGATGAAAGAACTGGAAGACCGTGGTATCCCGGTTCGTGAACGTCTGCTGCTTTCCGAAGCTTGCCCGCTGATCCTTGATTATCATGTCGCGCTCGACGTGGCTCGTGAAAAAGCGCGCGGTGCAAAAGCTATCGGCACCACCGGTCGTGGTATCGGCCCGGCTTATGAAGACAAAGTGGCCCGTCGCGGCCTGCGCGTTGGCGACCTGTTCGACAAAGCGACCTTCGCCGACAAGCTGAAGGAAGTGATGGAATATCACAACTTCCAGCTGGTGAACTTCTACAAAGCCGAAGCGGTTGATTTCCAGAAAGTGCTGGATGACGTCATGGCCGTTGCCGACATCCTGACTGCGATGGTTGTTGACGTTTCCGACCTGCTGGATCAGGCGCGTCAGCGTGGTGATTTCGTGATGTTCGAAGGTGCCCAGGGCACGCTGCTGGATATCGACCACGGTACCTATCCGTACGTAACCTCCTCCAACACCACCGCAGGTGGCGTGGCGACCGGCTCCGGCCTGGGCCCACGTTATGTGGATTACGTTCTGGGTATTATCAAAGCTTACTCTACCCGCGTTGGCGCAGGTCCGTTCCCGACCGAGCTGTTTGACGAAACCGGCGAGTTCCTCTGCAAGCAGGGTAACGAGTTCGGCGCGACCACCGGTCGTCGTCGTCGCTGCGGTTGGCTGGATGCCGTTGCGGTACGCCGTGCCGTGCAGATCAACTCCCTGTCTGGTTTCTGCCTGACCAAGCTGGACGTGCTGGACGGCCTGAAAGAGGTGAAAATCTGCGTCGGTTATCGTATGCCGGATGGCCGCGAAGTGACCACCACGCCGCTGGCTGCCGACGACTGGGAAGGCATCGAGCCGATTTATGAGTCCATGCCGAGCTGGTCTGAAACCACCTTTGGCGTGAAAACCCGCAGCGGCCTGCCGCAGGCGGCGCTGGACTATATTAAACGCATCGAAGAACTGACCGGCGTACCGATTGATATTATTTCAACCGGCCCGGACCGTTCTGAAACCATGATCCTGCGCGACCCGTTCGACGCATAATCATGCCAGGGGCGCATTCATTGCGCCCCTCTGTTCCCGCTTTCCGCCTTCCTCCGCTTAAATTAATTAACCGCTACCTGGCTGGCTGGTTTATCATCAATGGTAATAATCCCCCGTTTTTTCCCGCTTTGAGGTTGATGTGCAGTTAACGAGTTTCACCGATTACGGATTGCGTGCGCTAATCTATATGGCATCGCTGCCGGACGGCCGAATGACCAGTATCTCTGAGGTGACGGAGGTGTATGGCGTGTCCCGTAATCATATGGTTAAAATTATCAACCAGTTAAGTCGTGCAGGCTTTGTTGATGCCGTGCGCGGTAAAAATGGTGGTATTCGCCTGGGCAAACCGGCCCATACCATTGGCATCGGCGACGTTGTTCGTGAACTTGAGCCATTATCGCTGGTGAACTGCAGCAGCGAGTTTTGCCATATAACGCCCGCCTGTCGTTTAAAACAGGCACTTTCTCAGGCCGTAAACAGTTTTCTCAAGGAGCTGGATAACTACACGCTGGCCGATTTGGTTGAAGAGAATCAACCGCTTTATAAATTATTGCTGGTGGAGTGACTCGTCACTTCACCGGAGCTGACAACGGAGGAACCGCTATGTCACAAGATCCTTTCCAGCAACGCGAAGCCGAAAAATACGCGAACCCTATCCCGAGCCGGGAGTTCATCCTCGATTTCATCACCCAACGCGAAAAACCGGTCAGCCGAGATGAGCTGGCAATCGAACTGAAAATCGAAGGTGAAGAACAGCAGGAAGCCCTGCGTCGCCGCCTGCGCGCCATGGAGCGCGACGGGCAACTCGTTTTCACCCGCCGTCAGTGCTATGCGCTGCCGGAACGTCTCGATCTGCTGAAAGGCAAAGTCATTGGCCATCGTGATGGCTTTGGCTTCCTGCGCGTCGAAGGGCGCAAAGACGATCTCTATCTTTCATCCGAGCAGATGAAAATGTGCATGCACGGCGATCTGGTGCTGGCACAGCCGCTGGGCGCCGATCGAAAAGGTCGTCGCGAAGCGCGCATCGTGCGCGTGCTTGAACCAAGAACCGGGCAAATCGTGGGGCGCTATTTCACCGACGCGGGCATCGGCTTTGTGGTGCCGGACGATAGCCGCCTGAGCTTCGATATCCTCATTCCGCCGGAAGAACTCATGGGCGCGCGCATGGGCTTTGTGGTGGTGGTTGAACTCACCCAGCGCCCAACCCGCCGCACCAAGGCCGTCGGCAAAATTGTCGAAGTCCTTGGCGATAACATGGGCACCGGTATGGCCGTGGATATGGCGCTGCGCACCCATGAAATCCCTTACGTCTGGCCGCCTGAAGTTGAAAAACAGATTGCGAACCTGAAAGAGCAGGTGCCGGAAGAAGCGAAAATCGGTCGCGTGGATCTGCGTGATTTACCGCTGGTTACCATCGATGGCGAAGACGCCCGCGATTTCGATGACGCCGTTTTCTGTGAGAAGAAACGCGGCGGCGGCTGGCGTCTGTGGGTGGCCATTGCGGACGTCAGCTATTACGTCCGTCCGCCAACGCCTCTGGATACCGAAGCCCGCAACCGCGGCACCTCGGTTTACTTCCCGTCTCAGGTCATCCCGATGCTGCCGGAAGTGCTGTCCAATGGGCTGTGTTCCCTGAATCCTCAGGTCGACCGCCTGTGTATGGTCTGCGAAATGACCATTTCAGCGAAGGGCCGCCTGACAAGCTACACGTTCTACGAAGCGGTGATGAGTTCCCATGCGCGTCTGACCTACAACAAGGTCTGGCATATGCTGCAGGGCGATCAGGATCTGCGCGAGCAGTATGCGCCGCTGGTCAAGCATATCGAAGAGCTGCATAACCTCTACAAAGTGCTTGATGCTTCCCGCGCCGAACGCGGAGGGATCTCGTTTGAAAGCGAAGAGGCGAAGTTTATCTTCAACGCTGAGCGTCGCATCGAACGTATTGAGCAAACCCAGCGTAACGATGCGCACAAGCTGATTGAAGAGTGCATGATCCTCGCCAATATCTCGGCGGCGCGCTTCGTCGAGAAAGAGAATGAGCCTGCGCTGTTCCGTATTCACGACAAGCCGACCGAAGAGGCGATCACCTCTTTCCGTACCGTGCTGGCCGAGCTGGGTCTGGAGCTCCCAGGCGGCAACAAACCGGAGCCGCGCGACTACGCGAAGCTGCTGGAGTCCGTTGCCGATCGTCCGGATGCGGAAATGCTGCAAACCATGCTGCTACGCTCAATGAAGCAGGCGGTGTACGACCCGGAAAATCGCGGTCACTTTGGCCTGGCGCTGCAGTCCTACGCCCACTTTACTTCACCGATTCGTCGTTACCCGGACCTGTCGCTGCATCGCGCCATCAAATACTTACTGGCGAAAGATGAAGGTCACAAAGGAAACTCAACGGAGACCGGCGGCTGGCACTACAGCATGGAAGAGATGCTGCAGCTCGGTCAGCATTGTTCGATGACCGAACGCCGTGCCGACGAGGCGACCCGCGAAGTATCCGACTGGCTGAAGTGCGACTTTATGCAGGATCAGGTCGGCAACGTGTTCTCCGGGGTCATTGCCAGCGTTACGGGCTTCGGCTTCTTCGTGCGTCTTAACGATCTGTTTATTGACGGTTTGGTGCACGTATCGTCTCTGGACAACGACTACTACCGCTTTGACCAGATTGGGCAGCGCCTGATTGGCGAATCCGGCGGTCAGACCTACCGTCTTGGCGATCGCGTGGAAGTGAAGGTTGAAGCCGTCAACATGGATGAGCGTAAAATCGACTTCTCGCTGATTTCCAGCGAGCGTGGTCCGCGTAACCCAGGCAAAACCGCGCGCGAGAAAGCGAAGAAACCGGCAAATGGTAAAGCGGGTGGTAAACGCCGCGATGCCGGGAAAAAGGTCAACTTTGAGCCAGACAGCGCCTTCCGCGGTGAGAAAGGCCAGAGCAAAAAAGTGAAGCCAAAAGCGGCGAAGAAGGCGGCGGCCAGTCAAAAAGCCAAAAAACCGTCTGATAAAACGCTTAAAATCGCCGCTGCGACAAAAGCCAAACGCGCAGTGAAGAAGCAAGCGGCAGAGTAAGAGATAAGCCCCTCTCCCCGGCCCTCTCCCGTAGGGAGAGGGAGAAAATATACAGCGAGCTTTCCAGAACGAAGCTCAGGGCTGTTCCCTCTCCCTGTGGGAGAGGGTTAGGGAGAGGGGAAAACAATATTTGAACTAACAGGTAATGAGTACCCTTCATGAGTGAAATGATTTACGGCATCCACGCGGTGCAGGCCCTGCTGGAGCGTGCTCCGGAACGTTTTCAGGAAGTCTTTATTCTGAAAGGCCGCGAGGACAAACGTCTGCTGCCGCTTATCCACGCGCTGGAAGCGCAGGGCGTGGTGATCCAGGTTGCGAACCGCCAGTTCCTTGACGAGAAGAGCGACGGCGCCGTGCATCAGGGGATCATCGCCCGCGTGAAAGAGGGCCGTCAGTATCAGGAAAACGATCTGCCGGATCTGCTGGCTCAGTTCGAGAATCCGTTCCTGCTGATCCTCGACGGCGTTACCGATCCGCATAACCTGGGCGCATGCCTGCGTAGCGCCGATGCCGCAGGCGTCCACGCGGTGATTGTTCCGCGCGATCGCTCGGCTCAGCTCAATGCAACGGCGAAGAAAGTGGCCTGTGGTGCCGCTGAAAGCGTGCCGCTGATCCGCGTGACCAACCTGGCGCGCACTATGCGTCTGCTGCAGGAAGAGAATATCTGGATTGTAGGGACTGCTGGCGAAGCCGATCACACGCTCTATCAGAGCAAAATGACGGGCCGCATGGCGCTGGTGATGGGCGCCGAAGGGGAAGGCATGCGTCGCCTGACTCGCGAGCACTGCGATGAGCTGATCAGTATTCCGATGGCGGGCAGCGTGTCGTCGCTGAACGTTTCTGTTGCGACGGGCATTTGCCTTTTCGAAGCCGTTCGCCAGCGCGCGGTATAAACAGTAAAACCTTCTCTTCGGAGAAGGTTTTTAGTCTGTGCTCCCTCTCCCTGTGGGAGAGGGTCGGGGTGAGGGCACCAGACGGCGCTGAACTCTTACTCATCCAGCGACCGCAGATGGTCGTCCTTTCTCAGCGTCATCAGCGCGAAGATACTCACCACCGCCGTTGCCATCACGTAATAAGCCGGAATATCGAGATTCCCCGTCTGCTTAATCAGGCCGGTGATAATCAGCCCCGCACATCCCGAGAAAATCGCGTTCGACAGCGAATACGCCAGCCCAAGCCCGGTGTAACGCACTTTGGTCGGGAACATCTCTGACAGCATCGCAGGCCCTGGGCCCGCCAGCATGCCGACTAATCCCCCAGCCACCAGCACAACCAGCGCTTTTACCAGCAGCGTGCTCGACTCTGCCTGCAAAATCTTCAGTAACGGCAGCGCCAGCGCCAGCAGCAGCACCGTGGCGATAACCATCACCGCGCGGCGGCCAATTTTATCGCTGAGCATGCCTGACGGCAGAATGGTGACCGCAAAACCAATGTTGGAAATAACGGCGATCAGCAGCGCCTGGTTAAAGCCGGTATGCAGCGCCGATTGCAGGTAAGAAGGCATGATCACCAGATAGGTGTAGCCTGCGGCGGACCACACCATCAGGCGGCCAATGCCGGTCACAATTGCTTTAAAAGTGCCGCTGACGCTGGCTTTAACCGCTGGCGTATCGGTTTTTTGCTGGCGTACAAAGCTCGGCGTTTCTTCCATATGCATGCGCAGCCAGAGCGCGACAGCACCCATCGGCAGCGCTAAATAGAACGGGACGCGCCAGCCCCAGTCGAGCATAGCTTCTGGCGTCAGTAGGGCCGACATCAGCGCGACAATTCCCGCGCCCGCCAGCAGGCCCAATGCCACGGTGAACGACTGCCAGGCGCCGTACAGGCCACGTTTTCCGCGAGGGGCAAACTCCGTCATTAGCGAAACTGCACCACCGTATTCGCCACCGGCAAACAGGCCTTGCAGGATGCGCAGCGCCGTCAGCAGCAGCGGGGCCGCTACGCCAATCGAGGCATAAACCGGCACGAGGCCAATCGCCGTGGTGGCGAACGTCATCATCACCAGCACCAGAATCAGCGTTGGCTTACGCCCGATGCGATCGCCAATGCGACCAAAAACCACTGCGCCTAACGGGCGGAAGAAAAAGGCGACGGCGAAAGCCGCGTAGGTGAGGATAAGGCTGGTGAGCGGCGCTTCTCCCGCCAGCTGAAAGAAGTTTTTGGCGATAACCGTTGCCAGAAAACCGTACACGGCAAACTCATACCATTCGATAAAGTTGCCAATTGAACCCGCAATAAGCGCGCGCTTGTGCGCTGCGCCAGCCACTGACCCTGTTTGCATACTCTTTCCCGGTTTGTACAGTGTATTAACGTGTGAATAAATTATTCCATACAAAAATGATAAGGAAATTTAAAATTCTTATGCCTGTGATGTGCTTCACGAAGCCGGGGGAGATTCTTTTTTGTCCGCGCTTTCATGGGCAGATTTACCGTGTGCTGACCATACTTACCGCACAATCCCTGATAGCAAGGAGACGTCATGTCCTGGCAAACGCATACCGTGTTCAACCAGCCAGCGCCCCTGAACAACAGCAACCTCTTCCTTTCGGATACGGCGCTACGGGAGGCCGTGCAGCGTGAGGGGGCGGGCTGGGATGGTGATTTACTGGCAAGCATCGGGCAGCAGCTTGGTACGGCGGAATCGCTGGAACTCGGGCGGCTGGCAAACGTCAATCCACCGGAGCTGCTACGCTATGACGCTACGGGCGAGCGGCTGGACGATGTACGCTTCCATCCCGCGTGGCACCTGTTGATGCAGGGGCTTTGCGCCAATCGGGTACACAATCTTGCCTGGGAAGAGGATGCGCGGATGGGGACGTTTGTGGCGCGTGCCGCACGCTTTACTCTGCATGCTCAGGTGGAAGCGGGGACGCTTTGCCCGGTAACCATGACCTTTGCGGCGACACCGCTACTACAACGGTTGATGCCACAGCCCTTCGCCAACTGGCTGACGCCGTTAATGAGCGATCGTTATGACTCGCATCTGCTGCCGGGAAGCCAGAAGCGTGGGCTGCTGATCGGCATGGGGATGACCGAGAAGCAGGGTGGTTCAGACGTGCTCAGCAACACGACCCGGGCAGAGAAAATTGACGGCCAGCTGTACCGGCTGGTGGGGCATAAATGGTTTTTTTCGGTGCCGCAAAGCGACGCACATCTGGTCCTTGCCCAGGCCAAAGGCGGGCTCTCCTGCTTTTTTGTGCCGCGCTTTTTGCCCGACGGGCAACGCAACGCGATCCGGCTCGAACGCCTGAAAGACAAGCTTGGCAACCGTTCGAATGCCAGTAGCGAAGTTGAGTTCACTGATACTACCGGCTGGCTGTTGGGTGAAGAGGGCGAGGGCATCCGGCTTATTCTGAAAATGGGTGGCCTGACGCGATTTGACTGCGCGCTGGGCAGCCACGGCCTGATGCGGCGTGCGCTTTCGGTGGCGCTCTATCACGCTCATCAGCGCCAGGCTTTTGGCAAGCCGCTTATTGAGCAGCCTCTGATGCGCCAGGTGCTCAGCCGTATGGCTTTGCAGCTGGAAGGGCAGACCGCGTTTTTGTTCCGTCTGGCGAGGGCCTGGGATAACCGCACCTCCCCGGAAGCGACGCTATGGGCGCGTTTGTTTACGCCAGCGGCGAAATTCGGCGTCTGCAAAGTGGGTATGCCATTTGTGGCTGAGGCGATGGAAGTGCTTGGCGGCGTGGGCTATTGCGAAGATAACGAACTGCCGCGTCTGTATCGCGAAATGCCGGTGAACAGCATCTGGGAAGGCTCGGGCAATATTATGTGCCTTGATGTACTTCGGGTGCTGACCCGACAACCCGGCGTGCTTGATTTACTCAGCGCCGAATGCAATGAAGTCAAAGGTCAGGACAGACACTTCGACAGGGCCTGGCGGCAGCTAGCTCAGCGGCTACATAAGCCTTCAGAAGCGCAGGGAAGGGAAATCACTCAGCAGCTTTATCTGCTGGGCTGCGGCGCGCAAATGCTGCAAACGGCGACGCCACCGATAGCGCAGGCGTGGTGCCGCATGATGCTGGATACGCGAGGAGGCGTACTGCTGGACGGGCAGGTTCAGGACGACTTATTACTCAGAGCGACGGGCGGCGTCGGGTAAGACGAAAGGGCAGACTGATGAAATCTGCCCGTGTGCTCAGGCGTAAAGAATCGCCTGTACGCGCCAGTTATCGGCGTGCTGTTCCTCATACATCTGAATAATACGGTACCAGCTGGCCCCTTGCTCATCGGCTTTGCGGGCGATGACGTATTCGACGTCCTGAAGCGTGCCGGAAATATTATTGACGGAAATCAGACCGATCTCGTTCAGTCCGGTAACACAATCGGCGCTGGCAAACTCCGCAGGCTGCGCCGTCGTGTTTGAAAATCCTAAAGAGAAGGCAAAGGCGTGTTTCATCGTCGTCAGCTCCATTTCACGTAACCCGAGGTAGCCCTGGGCAATCCATCGCGGACAATCATCCCGTCGTAAATCGGCATGACGCCATTGTGCATCGGGAAACGTGAAGGGCTGAAAAGCAATGTAAAGCGGATTAAATAATCCTCGCTTACGGCTTGCGATACATTATCGCCTGTGAATACCATTGCGCCGGAACCACGGTGTCATCAATCATTACGATCACGTAGTAATCCGCTTTGGCGGCAGTCACTTTCGCCTTAATATCCGCTTCTGCGTCCATCGGTGAACCGTAAACCATAGTGCTGACTGTGCCGATTTTTTGCAGGCCTTCCGTTTGGTTTCGCTGGATTTCCTGCGGATAGTCGGTTTTCGGCGGCGGCGCCGCAGGTGTTCCCTGAAGCACGCTACATCCACATAACAACAGCACCAGAAGCAGTGGCGTAATACGTTGCATAGCCATATCCCGTTTCCTGATAATCATGAGTGTAGTGACTAATAATTTGCCTTTAGGGGGAATGTTCCCGAATTGTTATCTCTGGCGCGATTTTCGAATGAAATCTTTCTAAAAGCGTAATCCATGTCGCAACATTCGGCGGACGCAATGTCAGTGCAATTTGCAGGTAATATTACTGCGCGTTATCGGCTAAAGAGAGAAGGAGAAGAGTAATGATTGAACTTGACGTGCGCAAGCTGGCGGGCAGGGAAGTTTTGCAGGCCTGTCCCCAGGGAAAGAACGCTTCTCCACTGCCGTGTATCGTTTTTTATCATGGCTTTACCTCATCGAAGCTGGTCTACAGTTATTTTGCCGTGGCGCTGGCGCAGGCTGGTTTCCGGGTCATTATGCCGGATGCGCCCGATCACGGGTCACGCTTTGAAGGCGACGAGAACGCCCGGATGCAGCGCTTCTGGCCAATCCTGCTGAACAGCTGCCAGGAATTTGCTGCGCTGCGCGAAGCCATCATTGAGCAGGGCTGGCTGGAAGAGGAACGACTGGCAGTGGCGGGGGCGTCGATGGGCGGCATGACGGCGTTGGGCATTCTTGCCCGGCATCCGGACATCAAATGTGGCGCAAGCCTGATGGGCTCGGGCTATTTTATGTCGCTCTCCCGTACGCTCTTTCCGTCGCCAGATTTTCCCACTGAGCTTGCGGAGTGGGACGTTACGCATCAGCTGGAAAAACTCGCCATGAAGCCTTTGTTACTGTGGCATGGTGAAGACGATGACGTTGTGCCCGCGGCAGAAACGTTCCGCTTACAGCAGGCGCTGTGGAAGGCCGGGCTTGACGCAAAGCTTACCTGTGAGTGGCAGACTGGCGTGCGTCACCGCATCACGCCAGAAGCGCTGTCCGCGACGGTGGCTTTTTTCCAGAAACACTTGTGAAAAAAAGCCCCCGGAGCCGGGGGCAGAGTGGATTAGGGCAAATACGTTCAGTGGTTTTCCTGGTGCTAGCGGTAAACGTCAGCGCTGGCGTGAATAAGGCCATTGCTGCCGGGTTCATGAAGAAGGATTGGGTGATAGTATTTGGCGCCGTGGGCGTCACTCTCTTCACTCAAGGCTTGATCTGCTTCGCTTTCGGTGGCGATGTTATGATTGATGTATATGACGCCTAAGCTCTGCACATCGTCCATATTTCTGGCCTGTCGGCCGTCGATTTTGATGGCTGCCATCGCGTTTGCTGTGAGCAAAAGGGTAGCCATTACGGCGATTGCGATGTTTTTCATGTGCGTTACTCCATACAGCCTGCTGCGTTAAACTGAAGTCTCCTGCTGTCTTCCGCTGAGGTATGATGTAAGTGTAATCGCTCCTTTTCGATTCCATCACGACCATTTCTGATGCAGTTGTTCAAAAATTTGGCGCATCCATTACTGATTAATTTTAAGCCACTGACTTCCCTTCGCTTTGCCCTTCGTGCGAATTATTTGCGCAATCACCTTGAGTTTCCCCTTGCCCGCAAGTATGATTACGCGTCAATTTTTCAGCCGCCCTTTAACACGTTCCTTGCCTCCATGGGCCGCGGCTGACCCAGACAGGAGGCTGAATAATCCGTAAGGAGCAATTCGATGCGTCATTACGAAATCGTTTTTATGGTCCATCCTGACCAGAGCGAACAGGTTCCGGGTATGATCGAGCGTTACACTGGTGCAATCACTGCAGCAGAAGGTACGATCCACCGTCTGGAAGACTGGGGCCGCCGTCAGCTGGCTTACCCGATCAACAAACTGCACAAAGCGCACTACGTTCTGCTGAACGTTGAAGCACCGCAGGAAGTGATCGATGAGCTGGAAACAAACTTCCGCTTCAACGATGCCGTTATCCGCAGCATGGTTATGCGTACCAAACACGCTGTGACTGAAGCATCTCCAATGGTTAAAGCGAAAGACGAGCGTCGTGAGCGTCGCGATGATTTCGCAAACGAAACCACAGATGATGCTGAAGCTGGGGATTCTGAAGAGTAATTGCTGATGGCCAACCGTCTGGCGTTGTCCGGCACAGTGTGCAGGGCGCCCCTTCGAAAGGTCAGCCCATCAGGAATTCCTCACTGCCAGTTCGTGCTTGAGCACCGTTCTGTGCAGGAGGAAGCCGGTTTTCACCGGCAGGCGTGGTGTCAAATGCCGGTTATTATTAGCGGGCAAGAGAACCAGGCCATTACTCACAGTATAACGGTCGGCACGCAAATCACCGTTCAGGGCTTTATCAGCTGCCACAAGGCGCGAAATGGTCTGAGCAAAATGGTGTTGCATGCCGAGCAGATTGAATTGATAGATTCTGGAGACTAGCCAAATGGCACGTTATTTCCGTCGTCGCAAGTTCTGCCGTTTCACCGCGGAAGGCGTTGTAGAGATTGATTACAAAGACATCGCTACGCTGAAAAACTACATTACCGAAAGCGGTAAAATTGTCCCGAGCCGTATCACCGGTACTCGTGCAAAATACCAGCGCCAGCTCGCTCGTTGCATCAAGCGCGCTCGCTACCTGTCCCTGCTGCCATACACTGATCGTCATCAGTAATCGGCCGCCGTCTATTAACGACTTTAAGAGGATAAGGTAATGCAAGTTATTCTGCTTGATAAAGTAGCAAACCTGGGCAGCCTGGGTGATCAGGTTAACGTTAAAGCGGGCTACGCTCGTAACTTCCTGGTTCCACAGGGTAAAGCTGTTCCAGCTACCAAGAAAAACGTTGAATTCTTCGAAGCACGTCGCGCTGAACTGGAAGCCAAACTGGCTGACGTTCTGGCTGCTGCAAATGCTCGCGCTGAAGCAATCAACGCACTGGGCACCGTTACCATCGCGTCTAAATCTGGCGACGAAGGTAAACTGTTCGGTTCTATCGGTACTCGCGACATCGCTGACGCAGTTTCTGCTGCAGGCGTTGCTGTTGCCAAGAGCGAAGTTCGCATGCCGAACGGCGTTCTGCGTACCACTGGTGAGCACGAAGTGGACTTCCAGGTTCACAGCGAAGTGTTCGCTAAACTGGTAGTAAACGTGGTTGCTGAGTAATTCATTACTCCGTAGCACGACAAATCGCCGGCCTTGTGCCGGCGTTTTGCTTTCTGAGGTTTGCACTTTCCCACTTGTATGGTAGCTATTTCTGCCACCTTTCAGGATAATGAATTAAAACGCGATTTTAATTCAGGCTTAGCTCATGGACAGCGCCACACCCGCCCCGTTATTTACCCGTAAAAACATTGTTTATGCAGGCGCAACGCTTTGCTGTTTATTATGGGGAAGCTCGTATCCCGCCATCAAAAATGGCTATGAAATTTTCCAGATTGCCACTGACGACATCCCGTCGAAAATTATCTTTGCCGGTTACCGCTTCCTGTTTGCCGGTGTGCTGCTGTTGCTGTTTGCGCTGGCACAGCGTAAGCCGATAGCTCGCCTGAACGCCCGCCAGTTTGGCCAGCTGACGCTGCTTGGTCTGACGCAAACCTCCATCCAGTACGCCATTTTTTATATCGGCCTTGCGTTTACGACCGGCGTGAAAGGCTCGATTATGAACGCCACTGGCACCTTCTTCAGCGTGCTGCTGGCGCACTTCATCTACCAGAATGACAAGCTAAGCTATAACAAATCCCTCGGCTGTATTCTTGGGTTTGCCGGAGTGATGCTGGTGAACTTCAGCCATTCGCTGATGGATTTCAGCTTCGTCTGGCAGGGGGACGGTTTTATCGTGCTGGCCGCCTTTATCCTTTCGGCAGCAACGCTCTACGGCAAACGTATTTCGCAGACCGTCGATCCAACGGTGATGACCGGCTGGCAGTTGGGTATTGGCGGCCTGGCGCTGGTGGTGGGCGGCTACCTGAGCGGTGGAACGCTGACGTTCCACGGTATCGACTCTGTGGCCGTGCTGGGCTATCTGACGCTGCTTTCTTCCGTGGCATTTGCGCTATGGAGCACGTTACTGAAGTACAACCGCGTCAGTATGATTGCGCCGTTTAACTTTGTGATTCCGGTGGCGGGTACGGTACTGTCCGGCATTTTTCTTGGCGAGAACATTCTGGAATGGAAATACGCACTGGCGCTGGTGCTGGTCTGTTCGGGGATTTGGTGGGTCAATAAAAGAAGTGTCTGAGAGCTGCCCGGCGAGTGCCGGGCACGGTCATTAGCGAACGCGAAGATAGCTGCCGTCGGCCTGGCGGGTAAACAGCACCTGCTGGCCATTACCGCTGTCAATCGTTAAGCCTGTCACAACGCCGTTAGCATTCTGGCGTACCTGCACCATCTGCCCGGCCTGTAATGTGCTCAGCGGCTTGCCCGCGCCTTCCACTTTAGACATCGCGTACACGTCAGTTGGCGGCAGGTTGTGGTCGCGGAACAGCTGCGCCAGGGTTTTGCCAGGTTCTACACGGTAGCTGCGCCACTGCTGCTCAATGCCTGGCACGGACTGCGCTTGCGCAGGTTCGCTCTGCTGCTGAGGCTGGCGCTGAACCTGCTGAGGCTCGTCGTCTGGCTGACCTTCCTGAACCACCTCAGGCGCGGCAGGAGCCGCCTGGTCAGGATCGCTCACCGTCGGTGAAGAAGAAACCAGCGGAGGCAAAGGCTGTTGCAGGTTGCCCTGCTGCGGCTGGGACTGCGACTGCATATCGAGCTGCGCGTTGCGGCTCACCGATTGTGCGGGTGCGTTGTCGCCGGCAGGAAGCAGGAAGCCAATAATCACCAGCAGGAAGCCTGCGATGATGCCACGACGATGCAGCGGTGGCAGCGGGTCCATCAGCCGGAAATTATCCGGGGCATGCCAGATTTTTAACACCAAAGGTTGTAGTGCGAACCGCCCGGGCATGGGTTACCTCCTGCTCCGCGTTTCCCTGTTTTGTCCCTCAGTATATACATAATTCTGCCGAGACAAAGTTTTACCCGATGCGGCCTGGCTGGTATGCTGCCCGCTGATTTTCATCCGATGAAAGGAAAGACCATGGCAACCCCGACTTTTGACACCATTGAAGCCCAGGCCAGTTACGGAATCGGCCTCCAGGTAGGACAACAGCTTAGCGAATCCGGCCTGCAGGGCCTGCTGCCGGAAGCACTGGTCGCTGGTATTGCTGACGCTCTGGAAGGCAAGCAGCCACAGGTTCCGGTAGATGTGGTACACCGTGCACTGCGCG
This sequence comes from Scandinavium sp., assembly GCF_032012665.1. Taxonomy (NCBI): domain Bacteria; kingdom Pseudomonadati; phylum Pseudomonadota; class Gammaproteobacteria; order Enterobacterales; family Enterobacteriaceae; genus Scandinavium; species Scandinavium sp. The sequence goes on along the minus strand of NZ_DALZVG010000025.1, from coordinate 63,500 downwards.
AAATTCACGAACGTGCTGACGCGGTTCGTCGTGAGCGCTTTGAAGCCATGGCGGCAGAAGGCGTGAAATATCTGGAAGAAAACCGTGAGAAAGAAGGCGTAAGCAGTACCGAATCCGGTCTGCAGTTCCGCGTTCTGACTCAGGGCGAAGGTGCTATCCCGGCTCGTACCGACCGCGTACGTGTTCACTACACCGGCAAACTGATTGACGGTACCGTGTTCGACAGCTCTGTCGCACGTGGCGAACCGGCTGAATTCCCGGTCAACGGCGTGATTCCAGGCTGGATCGAAGCGCTGACCCTGATGCCGGTTGGCTCCAAATGGGAACTGACCATCCCGCAAAACCTCGCTTACGGCGAGCGCGGCGCTGGCGCATCCATTCCTCCTTTCAGCACCCTGGTTTTCGAAGTCGAACTGCTCGAAATCCTGTAAGGCCGCTGGATCCTCTCCCGGTGACGGGAGAGGACGTCATAAATCAGAGAAAAATCCCTAAGTTAGAAAATTGTCAGTATTTAATCTTGCATTGCGCCGCAGTCGGTGTATTTTTGTGAGCTGTTTCGCGTTAACAGAGTGATATAACACTCACTTTAAACATCTTATTAACATAATAGCCAATTCATAGTATTCAACCCGCCGATTCTTACCTACTATCGATCAGTCAAAAAACTGAAACCTCGTCAGAGGTATTCAATGGCCACAGAGCCAGCAAAGTACAACACAACAGGAACAACAGGAAGAAAATCACATGGTAGATCAGGTAAAAGTTGGTGCTCAAGAGGATGCGCCAACGGAACAGTCGCTCCGGCGCAATCTCACTAACCGGCATATTCAGCTGATTGCTATCGGCGGCGCGATAGGGACAGGCCTGTTTATGGGTTCGGGGAAAACCATCAGCCTGGCCGGCCCGTCGATCATTTTCGTCTACATGATCATCGGCTTTATGCTCTTTTTCGTCATGCGCGCAATGGGTGAATTGCTGCTGTCGAATCTCGAATACAAATCCTTCAGCGATTTCGCCGCCGACCTGCTCGGCCCGTGGGCCGGGTATTTCACCGGCTGGACCTACTGGTTCTGCTGGGTTGTCACCGGCATGGCGGACGTGGTCGCCATCACGTCATACGCGCAGTTCTGGTTCCCCGGGCTCTCAGACTGGGTGGCCTCGCTGGCGGTTATATTTTTACTGCTGGGCCTGAACCTCGCCACCGTGAAGATGTTTGGTGAGATGGAGTTCTGGTTTGCGATGATCAAAATCGTCGCCATCGTTGGCCTGGTGATTGTCGGCCTGGTGATGGTGATGACGCACTTCACCTCGCCGAGCGGCGTACAGGCCTCGTTTGACCATCTGTGGAACGACGGCGGCTGGTTCCCGAAAGGCATCAGCGGCTTCTTTGCCGGCTTCCAGATAGCGGTCTTTGCTTTCGTGGGGATTGAACTGGTGGGCACCACGGCAGCGGAAACCAAAGATCCGGAGAAATCACTGCCGCGCGCGATTAACTCGATTCCGATTCGTATCATCATGTTCTACGTCTTTGCGCTGGTGGTGATCATGTCGGTGACGCCATGGAGTTCTGTGGTGCCGGACAAGAGTCCGTTCGTGGAATTGTTCGTGCTGGTAGGGCTGCCTGCGGCGGCGAGCATCATTAACTTTGTGGTGCTGACGTCTGCGGCTTCTTCCGCCAACAGCGGGGTGTTCTCAACCAGCCGTATGCTGTTCGGCCTGGCTCAGGATAAGATGGCGCCGAAGGCTTTTGCGACGCTGTCAAAGCGCGCCGTTCCGGCGAAAGGGTTGACCTTCTCCTGCATCTGCCTGCTTGGCGGCGTGGTGATGCTCTATGTGAACCCAAGCGCGATTGCGGCGTTCACCATGATCACCACCGTTTCAGCGATTCTGTTTATGTTCGTGTGGACCATCATTCTCTGTTCATATCTGGTCTACCGTAAGCAGCGCCCACAGCTGCACGCCGCATCGAAATACAAAATGCCGCTCGGCAAGCTGATGTGCTGGGTTTGCATGGCGTTCTTCGTGTTTGTGCTGGTGCTGCTGACGCTTGAGGACGATACCCGTCAGGCGCTGATTGTCACGCCGCTGTGGTTTATCGTGCTGGGGCTGGGCTGGCTGTATGCCGGCAAGAAAAGAGCACTGAATTAAATGAAAATGCCGGATGCGCTGACGCTTATCCGGCCTACATTCCCTTTCACCGCACAAGCCGGCTTTCTCCCTCTCCCTGAGGGAGAGGGCCGGGGTGAGGGGGAGACGTCGAAACTGGCTCTTTGATTTATTCGCCTGCCAACGCCCGAGGAAACAGCACGTTGTTTTCCAGGCTGATGTGCTCCATCAGATCGTCAATCAGCTCGTTAATGCCGTTATACATCGCCTTCCAGGTCGTACAGGCTTCCGGCGGCGGCGTCACGTTCTGGGTAACGTGCTTAATCACTTCCAGCAGTTCACCCGCTTCATCATGCTCGCTTTCCATCACGCTTATCGGGCCCATTGCCTGGCTGCCCATGCCTTGTTTGATCATCGGGAACAGGATCTGCTCCTCTTTCATCATATGGCTGGAAAGCTCCTGGTGCAGCGCCGTCAGGTATTTGGTGAGCCCTTTCGGCACATTCGGTTTGTCGGCGTGAACGCGTTCTACCTTGGTCGCCTGTAAAATCAGCTCCGGCAGCTGTTCGCGGTGACGGTCGTGATAGCGCACCACAATATGATCGATAATTTCTGCCAGCGGCGTGGTGCGCCACTCTTTTTCTACGGGGGCTTCAGCCAGCGTCGCCAGTTCAGCTTCAATGATGGCAACGTCCAGGTCCTTACGTGCCGCAGCGCGCTCCAGCGTCTGCTTACCGCCGCAGCAGTAATCCATATCATATTTACGGAACAGCGCAGATGCGCGCGGAATGGAGAGAGCCAGTTCACCTAAGGGTTGATCGCGGAAGGCCATTGTCGTTACCTCATCTGTAAAATATAAGATGTATTTTAAATGCATCTTTAAGATAAGGGAATACCCCTTTGGGAATATCGCACTATTCCACAGGGTCTTCGCTCAGGGATTCAAGCTGAGGCTTCTGCGGTTTTGCCCGCACGGCAATGACCACGCCAGCGACCAGCAGCGCAATGCCGGACAGCGTCAGGATCGGGGGAAAGTTCTGGCGCAGCAGAAAGGTATACAGCAGCCCGGCCAGGGTTTCGAAGACGATCAGCGGCCCGACGATCACCGTCGGCAGGCGCTGGCTGGCGATATTCCAGCACAGCGCGCCGACCCAGGAGCAAAACACGGCGATGGCTATCATCAGGGTAATAAACACGTCCGGACGCGGGCCAAACGGCAATGGAAAGCTTTGTTCTTGACCGCGCAGCCACAGGCAGGCCAGCACGTAGCCGAGCAGCGATACCGGCAGCGTGACCAGTGCCTGGGCGGTGGCCCACATCATGGGATGCTTATCCGGATTTTCCCGCAGCCAGCGCGCATTGCGCAGCGCATACCAGGCCCAGCAAACGACGGAGATCAGCGCCAGCCCGATGCCGCTGCCGTAACGCCATGGGCTGAATTCGGCCAGCCCGTGGCTAAGCTCAGCAATGTTCACACAAGCTAAGCCCAGCGCGATGCAACCTAAAGCGGGCGCCAGCCCACGCCAGGCGAGTTTACCGTCACGCTGGCTGTACAACAGATTGGCAAATACCGGGATCACCACCGGAAGCGTACCGATAATCATGGTCGACACGGGGGCGCCAGCGCGCTGAATTGCGCTGGCAAGGCAAACGTAATAGATGAGGTTGCCCATCATCGTCAGGCTCAGCGCCGTCAGCCAGTCGCGCTTGCCGAGCTGTTTGAGCTGCGTACGCCCAAGCCATGCCAGCGGCAGGGCGATAAGCCCAAGCGCCAGATAGCGGCCCATTGACTGCAATACTGCAGGATACTCAGGCACCAGCAGCGGCCCGACGAAAATCAGCCCCCACATCAGCCCTGCCAGCAGAGCGTAAAGCACACCACTCATCATCGTCGCCACCTTATTTATCAAGGCTGGCAGTGTAGGCAGCGTGGCGGATACACGTATTGTATGAGGTTGCGCATTAGCGCGGAAAAACCTGCTTCTGATAGCGGACGGGCGTAATGCCGTAACGGCGGGTAAAAGCGCGGGTAAGATGAGACTGATCCGTCAGGCCCGTGGCAGCGGCCACTTCAGCGGCAGGCATCCCGCGAGTCAGAAAATCTTTGGCGCGCCACAGGCGAATCGCCATCAGCATTTGATGCGGAGTGACGTGATAGCGGGCCTTGAACTGGCGCTGGAAATGATAAGGGCTGAGCGCTACCACGGCGGCGAGCTCGTCGAGCGTCAGGGCATGCATATAGTTGTCGTGCAGATATTCGCGCACGCGTTCAAAACGATGCGCGCCTTCCTGTTTGATGGGGGCATGCTTCGCAAACGGACGGAAGGTGTCGATCAGGTCGAGCAGTAAACCTTTTTGAGCGAGCGGATCGGGGGTATTCCACAGGCCATAAATCTGCTGGCAAAGCAGGGCGGAACGCTGCGCATCGTGGCGAACCACATCGCTGAACCACCAGTGGCGTATGCCTGTCACCTCTTCCAGCAGGTCAGGTTCCAGATAGACCATCCGATAGCGCCAGCCGTCCTCGCTGGCCGCTTCGCCGGTATGCAGCTCGTCCGGATTCATGGTGACCACTGAGTTTACCGGGGCGACGTGCTTTGCACCGCGATAGCGAAACTGCTCCGCGCCCAGCTCAATGGCGCCGATGCCGAATGCTTCGTGGGTATGGGGCTCGAAGGCGTAGCGGGAGATATGGGCGTGATAAAGCTCCACCCCCGGAAGGTTGTCCAGGTGGCGGAAGCTTGCGCAATCTCTCTTATCATGGAACAGGTCAGGTACGCCCTGCACGGTCACCTCCCACGGAATATCCCGACATTATCGAAGATACCCCGTGGGTGTGCCACAAAAATGAGCAGTTATCGACGCTTACAGAATGCTTTTGACGCTTTCAGACAGCGGCGTGGTAGGGCGCTGAATCAGTTTGCTCAGGGTATGGCTGTCATCAAACAGACCACCTTTTGACGCGCCGATATCCGAATCCGCCAGCATGTCTGCCAGGCCCGCTGGCAGCCCCACGCCTTTCAGCGCCGCCGCGAAATCAGCTTCGCTCAGGTTCTGGTAACTCACCGGTTTCCCGCTTTGCTTGCTCAGCTCGGCGGCCAGCTCGCTCAGCGTCCAGGCGCTGTCGCCCGCCAGCTCGTACACTTTTCCGGCATGGCCGTCGGTGCTTATTACGGTTGCCGCCGCTGCCGCATAATCAGCGCGAGGTGCTGCTGCGATTTTTCCTGCCCCGGCGGCACCAATAAATACGCCATGTTCAATGGCCGGTGGGACGCTCGCCAGATAGTTTTCGGTGTACCAGCCGTTACGCAGCAGCGCGTAAGGAATACCGGACTCCGCCAGAATTTTCTCCGTGGCGACGTGTTCGACGTGCAGACCCAGCGGGGATTTGTCTGCATGCAGCAGGCTGGTGTAAGCGATGAATTTCACGCCAGCTGCTTTCGCGGCACGAATGGCATTGCCATGCTGTTCAGCGCGTTTACCCACTTCACTGCCGGAGATCAGCAGCAGTTTGTCCACGCCCTGGAGGGCCGTGGTCAGCGTGGCTTCATCGTTATAATCGCCCTGACGAACGACGATGCCTTTGTCGCTCAGCGCTTGTGCCTTTGCCGGATTACGCACAATGGCGACCAGTTGATTAGCGGGAACGGTTTTCAGCAGATTTTCGATAACGAGTTGGCCCAGTTGGCCGGTAGCGCCAGTAATTGCGATCATGAGGGTGCTCCATGGTGTTTGGTTTCAGTTGTGGTAAGCTAACACCATAGCTAACTTTTGGTAAGTACGTACAAAAAGGTAAGTATGAAAATGGCGAATCCGACACTGAGTGAGCAGCTGCGTGACGGCAATCTGTTTGCCGAACAATGCCCGTCCCGCGATGTGCTTAAGCACGTCACCAGCCGCTGGGGCGTACTGATTCTGGTGGCGCTGCGTGACGGCACTCACCGCTTCAGCGATTTGCGCCGCAAAATGGGCGGCGTCAGTGAAAAAATGTTGGCGCAGTCGTTACAGGCTCTCGAGCAGGACGGCTTTCTTAACCGCGTCTCTTTCCCCGTTGTGCCACCGCACGTCGAGTACAGCCTGACGCCGCTTGGCGAGCAGGTGAGTGAGAAAGTGGAAGCGCTGGCCGACTGGATCGAACTGAACCTGCCGCAGGTGATGGCGAACTGGGATGAGCGGGCGGCGTGAGCGTCCGCTATGATGCAGAAATTGCCCGGTAGCGGCTTCGCCTTACCGGGCTACAAATCCTTCCGCTACTTGCTTAAATCCACCTGATACACCGCAAAGCCAATCTCGTCGGTGCCGACCTGCTTCATCGGATACTGCGCTTTGTCTTTGATAAACGCAGCCGCTTTTTCTGACGGCGACGTTTCGAAGCGAATATCCAGCGGCGTAGCTGAGGTGATTGGCGCTAAGCGCCAGTTGTTGTCCGCTGCGGGATGAATCTCGCCATGCTTTTTCGACTCGGCGCTAATCCACGCCGCCAGGACTGAACGGTTTTCATCCGGCGAGGCGAAAGCGATATGGCTGTCGCCGGTGCCTGCAAACTTACCGCCGTAAGCGCGGTAGTTATTGGTCGCCACGAGGAAAGTCGCCTTTGGATCGATGGGCTTGCCGTTAAAGGTCAGATTTTTGATGCGCTCTGCGTTCGGGTTGAGGCTCTGGCATTCGCCGTCGTAGCGTGCGGGCTGGCTGACGTCTACCTGATAATTCACGCCGTCAATCACATCGAAGTTATAGGTGCGGAAACCGTCCCAGTTGATGAGCGACTGCGGTTTGCTGCTGGTCACGTCGATCTGGTTGAACTGCCCGGCGGAGCACTCCAGCCACTCTTTAACCTCCTGGCCGCTGACTTTCATCACCACTAGCGTGTTCGGGTAGAGATACAGATCGGCGGCGTTGCGGAAGGTCAGCTGACCCTTCTCCACTTCGGTGTAGCTCGCCGGATCGTTCTTGCGACCGCCTGCTTTGAACGGCGCCGCAGCGGAGAGCACCGGCAGCTTCGCCAGATCCGGATCGCCCTGAATAAAGTGCTCGACGTAGGCTTTCTGCGCCATATTCACCACCTGAACGGTAGGATCGTCCTGCACCAGCGATAAATAGCTGTACATGTTGTCCGAAGATTTGCCAATCGGCTTGCTGACAAAGGCGCGAGTGGCATCGTGGTCGGCCTTCAGCACCTTCACCAGGCTGGTGTCTTCTGCCGCGAGGGATTTTTTCGCCACCGGATCGTAAATCGGACGCGCCTCGGCTTTAGCCTGCGTCACCTGCCATTTGCCGCTGTCGTTATTCAGGCTCAAATCGACCACGCCCAGATGATCGCCCCACATGCCGGGCATTACCGCTGGCACACCGTTCAGCAGGCCTTTTTCAATATCGGCACCTTTAATACTGGCGAAATCTTTTGACGGGAAAACGGCATGCGCGTGGCCAAACATGATTGCATCCACGCCCGGTACCTGGCTTAAGTAGTACACAGAGTTCTCTGCCATGGCGTGATAAGGGTCTGCGGAGAGGCCTGAGTGGGCAATGACTACCACGATATCGGCACCTTTCTCACGCATCTCCGGCACGTATTTACGGGCGGTTTCAGTGATGTCGTTCACCGTCACTTTGCCGCTGAGATTGGCCTTATCCCAGGTCATGATCTGCGGCGGCACGAAGCCGATATAGCCGATTTTCAGCGTCTGCGGCTTGCCGTCCTTATCGACGACCTTTGTCTCTTTAATCAGGTAAGGGGTAAACAACGGCTGTTTGGTCTTAACGTCGATGATATTGGCGTTAACGTACGGGAATTTCGCGCCATTGATGGCTTTGTGCAGATACTCCAGCCCATAGTTGAACTCATGATTGCCGAGGTTGCCCACGGCATAGTCCAGCGTGTTCATTGCTTTGTAAACCGGATGCACATCTCCCGTTTTTAATCCTTTGGCCGCCATATAATCGCCGAGCGGGCTTCCCTGAATGACGTCGCCGTTATCCACCAGAACGCTGTTTTTAACTTCCTCACGCGCGGCGTTGATAAGGCTTGCGGTGCGTACCAGGCCGAATTTTTCCGTTGCGGTATCTTTGTAGTAGTCAAAATCCATCATGTTGCTGTGCAGGTCGGTGGTTTCCATGATTCGCAAATCCACCGTCGCCGCACTGGCGCTGGCGGCAATCAGCGTGGCCAGGAGCGTTGCGCTAAACTTAATCATCAGAGGCGTCCTTTTATTGATCGGGGGCACAAAAGAGAAAAGGGTATACATCCTGTTGCTTACAGAAATGTGAAGCTTGCCAGAAATCGGGGCGATGAAACGGGTAACGCTTCACAGATAGCGCAATTTGTCGCGATGGGATATAACTAAAACAACGAGTTAACGCCACTCTACTCAACACGAGGTGGAATATGTTGGAACAGGTTTGTCAGCTTGCACGGAAAGCAGGTGATGCCATTATGCAGGTCTACGATGGCGAGAAGCCGATGGACGTGGTCAGTAAAGCCGATGACTCTCCGGTGACGGCGGCCGATATCGCGGCCCATAAGGTGATTGCTGAAGGGCTAAGCGCGCTGACGCCGGATATTCCGGTGCTGTCAGAAGAGGATCCGCCGGGCTGGGACGTGCGCCAGCACTGGCAGCGCTACTGGCTGGTCGATCCGCTCGACGGTACCAAAGAGTTCATTAAGCGTAACGGCGAGTTTACCGTTAATATCGCATTGATTGAAAAAGGAAAACCGGTTATGGGCGTGGTTTACGCGCCGGTAATGAAGGTGATGTACAGCGCCGAAGAGGGCAAAGCCTGGAAAGAAGAGTGCGGCGTGCGTAAACAGATTCAGGTACGGGATGCGCGTCCGCCGCTGGTGGTGGTCAGCCGCTCGCACGGCGGCGACTCTGAGCTGCAGGAGTATCTGCAGCAGCTGGGTGAGCATCAGACAACGTCGATCGGCTCCTCGCTCAAGTTCTGCCTGGTGGCGGACGGGCAGGCTCAGCTGTATCCTCGCTTTGGGCCAACCAGCATCTGGGACACGGCGGCGGGCCACGCGGTGGCGGTGGCTGCCGGGGCGCACGTTCACGACTGGCAGGGCAAAACCCTCGATTACACGCCGCGTGAATCGTTCCTCAACCCCGGCTTCCGGGTATCGATCTACTGAGCTAACAGCTTATGCAGCAGGGCGATGACCTGCTGCACTTCATCCTGGGTTAGCGCCCCGTCTTTTGCCCATTCAATGCGGCCATTTTTATCGAGTACGATAATCGCGGAGCTCTCTTCATCGAGCTGCCAGGCGCTGCGCACCACGCCGTTGCTGTCGACGATAAACTGCGACCACGGATAGAGCTTTTTATTGCTCTCAAGGCTGCTGCGCACGAACATGCCCGAGCCGGGAATCGCATCATCGGTGTTCACGATGGTGGTGGTCTGGTACTTATCATGCGGGAATTTTGCGGTCTTGATCGCTTCAATCAGCGCGGCATTTTTCTCTTTGGCAGATGTACGACCGGCAATATGTTGTACAACTCTCACTTTCCCGGCGAGCTGCGAGCTATTCCAGTTTTTATAGCTAAACTCATCATTATTGAGAATGAGTTCACCGCGGTCGGCGACGCCTACCGCCGGAACGCGCTCTCCGGTTTTCAGGTTGTGCGCCGAGGCCATCAGCGGGAACAGCAGGCATGAAACTGCCATCAGCTTACGTAGAGTCATGATGTTTCCTTATTGTATGCAGGTGATCCGACCACTTAGGGTTTTGTTTTAATCATAAGTGCGAATGATGAGGTTTTCCCGCAAGCGTGATGCCAGTTTGCGGGTGAACGCACATAACCGTGAGAAAATGAAGGTTTATACTGCCTTTATAGTCATTCTGAAAAGATAATTCTTAAATTTTGTCATCAAACGGTAAATAAACTTCTACAGACTGGGTGTCCCGGTCGATATGGACTATAGTTTTAGTGCATTAATTTTGCGCCCCGGAACGCGGAGCCGATTGTGGACTCGCAAGGGTGTAAGACTCAGCAGGAGACAACAATGAAAATTTTCCAAAAGTACAACCCGCTTCAGGTGGCGAAGTACGTGAAGATCCTGTTTCGTGGACGGTTGTACATCAAGGACGTTGGCGCTTTTGAGTTTGATAAGGGCAAGATCCTTATCCCAAAAGTGAAGGACAAGCAGCATCTTTCCGTGATGTCCGAAATCAACCGTCAGGTTATGCGTCTGCAAACTGAGATGGCGTAATCAGCAACGTGCTATGCAGTAACGTAAAAAAACGGCTCCCGATGGGAGCCGTTGATGTTTGTAGGGCCGGAAACCTTACGCCGCGCCTTTCTCCTCCGCGTCCGGCAGCTTCGGTGCCAGCACCGTTGGCTTGCTGTCGATGCGGGTGACCAGCAGCTGGTCGATACGGAAGTTGTCGATATCCACCACTTCGAACTTATAGCCGGAGAACTTCACGAAGTCGGTACGTTTCGGGATCTTACGCAGCATAAACATCATGAACCCGCCGATGGTTTCGTAGTTGCCCGACTGCGGGAATTCGTCGATATCCAGCACGCGCATCACGTCGTCGATTGGCGTGCCGCCATCAACGAGCCATGAGTTTTCATCGCGGGCAACAATCTGCTCTTCCAGGCCCTGGCCGACCAGGTCACCCATCAGCGTGGTCATCACGTCGTTCAGAGTGATGATACCCACAACCAGCGCATATTCGTTCATGATCACCGCGAAGTCTTCACCGGCGGTTTTGAAACTTTCCAGCGCTTCTGAGAGCGTCAGCGTATCCGGCACGATCAGCGTATTGCGGATCTGCACGCCGCTGGTCAGCATCAGGCTCTGATTGGCCAGCACGCGGTTCAGCAGGTCTTTGGAATCCACATAACCGATGATGTGGTCGATATCTTCTTTACACACCAGGAACTTAGAGTGCGGATGCTCGGCCACTTTGTTTTTCAGGCTTTGTTCATCTTCGTTTAAATCAAACCAGATGACGTTTTCGCGCGAGGTCATCGAAGACGGCACGGTGCGTGATTCGAGTTCAAACACGTTCTCAATCAGCTCGTGTTCCTGCTTACGCAGCACGCCTGCCAGCGCACCGGCTTCGACAACGGCGTAGATATCGTCGGAGGTGATGTCGTCTTTACGCACCATCGGCAGCTTGAACAGGCGGAATATCATGTTTGCCATGCCGTTGAAGAACCACACCAGCGGGCGGAAGACGGCAAGGCAGAAGCGCATCGGGTTGATGATGCGCAAAGCCACGGCTTCGGGCGCAATCATACCGATGCGTTTCGGGGTCAGGTCGGCTATCAGAATGAACAGGCTGGTCACCAGGACGAACGACAGGACAAAGCTAATCTGCTCGGCCAGTTCAGCGGACATGTAGTTGATAAAAAGAGTATGGAAGGCCGGAGAGAAGGCGGCGTCACCGACGATACCCCCCAGGATAGCAACGGCGTTAAGACCAATTTGCACCACGGTAAAGAACATACCGGGGTTTTCCTGCATTTTCAGCACACGTTGAGCGTTAACGTTACCCTCATCGGCGAGCAGCTTCAGTTTAATTTTGCGGGAAGCCGCAAGCGAAATCTCGGAAATTGAGAAAAACGCACTGACGCCGATGAGGCAGAGTATGATTAATATACTGTTTAGCATAGTTTTTCTGGCTTTTGTCGCCAGAACCTCGGAAGGATAGTTGATGATGTTTTTGCGCGTGAAATTGCGCTTAAAAAAACCGGTCCGAAGGCGCTGGACCGGTAATATCGTGGGATAGTATAGCGTAAGGGACTGTAAATTCGCCAGAGGCTTAACTTTGCGCCCCGGCGTTGCGATGGCAAGTTCAGGCCTCAGGCAAGCTGTGGCGGTAAGCACACCCCGATTCCGCCGATACCGCAGTAGCCGTACGGGTTCTTATGCAGGTACTGCTGGTGATCGTCTTCCGCGTAATAGAAAGGTTTAGCGGTAGCGATTTCGGTGGTGATGGTGCGATCGTCCTGGGCTTCGCGCATCGCCGCCTGGAAACGCTCAAGGCTCTCGTGCGCAGCTTTGTCCTGTTCAGGAGTCAGAGGGTAAATCGCCGAGCGGTACTGTGTGCCCTGATCGTTCCCCTGACGCATGCCCTGCGCCGGGTCGTGGTTCTCCCAGAACACCTGCAACAGCTGTTCATAGCTGATGACTGCCGGGTTATATACCACGCGTACGGCTTCGGCATGGCCGGTCTGGCCTGAACACACTTCACGATAAGTCGGATTCGGCGTATAGCCTCCGGTGTAGCCCGCAGCGGTACTATACACGCCGGGCAACTGCCAGAAGAGGCGCTCCACTCCCCAGAAACAACCCATGGCAAACAGAGCGATCTCCATGCCTTCCGGGACGTTGGTCATCGAATGGCCATTAACGGCGTGCAGCGTGGCGACGGGCATTGGCGTATTGCGACCGGGTAGCGCATCCGCCTGCGAAACAAGGGTTTTCTTATCAAATAGACTCACGGGATGGCCTCCGGATAAAGGAAATTGGGGTTAAGGTTGTCACAGCGCCTCTCTTTGAACACAATAAAGGCCGTGAACACGACTAGAGTTAGACATAAGAAATAATATTGAGTTGGATCGATTTTTTTCAACCGAACGTGTTGGAATTTTGTTAAGCAGTAGATCGGCATTGTGTTTCCTGACGGGGTGGAAACAAGGACTTTTTGGGAGAAGACGTGCCACAAATTCGCCAATTTTGTTGGGCCAGCCTGTTGCTGGTCAGTGGTGTTGCCGGAGCGGCAAACATACGTTTACAGGTAGATGGGCTTGACGGAGAGCTGCTGAAGAACGTGCGCGCACAGCTGTCCACCATCGAGAGCGACGAGGTGACGCCGGATCGCCGTTTCCGCGCGCGCGTCGATGACGCTATCCGCGAAGGGCTGAAGGCGCTCGGCTATTACGAACCGCAGATTGATTTTGAGCTGAAGCCTGCGCCGGCCAAGGGCCGCCAGGTGCTGATGGCTCACGTTACGCCGGGCGAACCCGTTCGCATTGGTGGCACCGACGTGATTTTACGCGGCGGGGCGCGAACCGATCGCGATTATCTGGATTTGCTGAAAAAGCGACCTGCCGTCGGGACTATCCTTAACCACGGCGATTACGACGGTTTCAAGAAAGATCTTACCAGCGTCTCGCTGCGCAAAGGTTACTTCGACAGCGAATTCAAAAAGAGCCAGCTTGGCGTTTCCCTTGACCGCCATCAGGCGTTCTGGGACATCGACTACGACAGCGGCGAACGCTATCGCTTCGGGCCGGTGACGTTCCAGGGATCGCAGATTCAGGACCGCTATCTGCAAAATCTGATTCCGTTTAAGGAAGGGGATTACTACACCTCCGACGATCTGGCCGAGCTCAACCGCCGTCTCTCGGCGACAGGCTGGTTCAACTCCGTGGTGGTGGCGCCGGAATTTGATAAAGCGCGAAAAACGAAAGTTCTGCCGCTGGAAGGCGTGGTATCGCCGCGCACCCGGAACACGATTGAAACCGGGGTTGGCTATTCCACCGACGTAGGCCCGCGCGTTAAAGCGTCATGGAACAAGCCATGGATCAACTCCTACGGCCACAGTCTGACCTCGTCCGTAAGCCTTTCCGCACCGGAGCAGCAGCTCGATTTCTCTTATAAAGTGCCGCTGCTGAAGAACCCACTCGAACAGTATTATTTGCTGCAGGGTGGCTTTAAGCGCACCGATCTGAACGATACCGAATCGGACTCCACTACGCTCGGCGTGTCGCGCTACTGGGATCTTTCCAGCGGCTGGCAGCGTGCGATTAACCTGCGCTGGAGCCTTTCTCACTTTACCCAGGCGGACGTCACCAACACCACCATGCTGCTTTATCCGGGCGTGATGATAAGCCGCACCCGCTCGCGTGGCGGCCTGATGCCGACGTGGGGCGATTCCCAGCGCTATTCGGTCGATGTATCGAACACCGCGTGGGGATCGGACGTTGACTTCGCCGTTATTCAGGCGCAAAACACCTGGATTCGCACCCTTTACGATCGCCACCGCTTTGTGGTGCGCGGCAACCTTGGCTGGATCGAAACCGGCGACTTCGACAGAGTGCCGCCGGACCTGCGCTTCTTCGCCGGGGGCGATCGCAGCATTCGCGGCTATAAATACCAGTCGATCTCACCGAAAGACGATAACGGCAAGCTTACCGGGGCATCGCGTTTGGCGACGGGCTCGCTGGAGTACCAGTACAACGTGACCGGTAAATGGTGGGGGGCGATGTTCGTCGACAGCGGCGAAGCGGTAAACGACTTCCGCGATGACGATTTTAAAACCGGCGCGGGCGTCGGCGTGCGCTGGCAGTCTCCGGTCGGGCCCATCAAGCTCGACCTGGCGGTGCCGGTCGGTGACAAAGACGAGCACGGGTTACAGTTCTACATCGGTCTGGGGCCAGAATTATGAGTTTATGGAAGAAGATTAGCCTCGGCGTACTGGTATTCCTCATTCTGCTGCTGGGCACGGTGGCATTCCTGGTGGGGACCACGACCGGGCTGCATCTGGTTTTCAAAGCCGCGGACCGCTGGGTGCCCGGCCTTTCCATCGGCCAGGTGGTCGGCGGCTGGAAGGATTTAACGGTTAAAAACCTGCGCTATGAGCAGCCAGGCGTGGCGGTAGACGCGGGGCAGTTCCATCTGGCGGTGAATACTGCCTGCCTGTGGAAAAGCAGCCTGTGCGTGAACGATCTGTCGCTTTCAAACGTGAACGTGGCGATCGACAGCAAAAAAATGCCGCCGTCAGCACCCGCGACGGAAGAGGACAGCGGGCCGCTGAACCTCTCCACGCCGTACCCGATAACCCTGAGCCGGGTTGCGCTGAATAACGTGAATATCAAAATCGACGACACCACCGTGTCGGTGATGGATTTCACCTCCGGCCTTAACTGGCAGGATAAAAACCTGACGCTGACGCCGACCTCGCTACAGGGGCTGCTTATCGCCCTACCGAAAGTGGCTAACGTGGCGCAGGAACAGGTGGTTGAGCCGAAAATCGAGAAGCCGAAGCCGGATGAAAAAACGCTCGGTGAGACGATGAAGGAACTCTTCTCGAAGCCGGTGCTGCCAGAAATGACCGACGTGCATCTGCCGCTCAATCTGAATATTGAGGAATTTCGCGGTGAGCAGCTTAGGCTGACGGGTGACACCGACCTTACCGTCTACAAAATGCTGCTTAAAGTCAGCAGCATTGACGGCGACATGAAGCTGGACGCGCTGGACGTTGACTCCAGCCAGGGCACGGTGAACGCCACCGGCACGGCAAAACTTCAGGACAGCTGGCCGGTCGATTTAACCCTTAACAGCACCCTGAATATCGACCCGGTGAAGGGCGAGAAGATCAAAATGAAAATCGGCGGCGAAGTGCGCAAGCAGCTCGACGTCGGGATCAATCTCTCTGGTCCGGTAGACGTTGGCATTCGGGCGCAGGCGCAGCTCGCCGAAGCCGGGCTGCCGCTGAATCTGGAAGTGCTGAGCAAGCAGCTTTACTGGCCGTTTACCGGCGCGAAACAGTATCAGGCCGATGACCTGAAGCTGAAGCTCAGCGGCAAAATGACCGACTACACGCTGTCGTTCCGCACGGCGGTGAAAGGACAGGATGTGCCTCCGGCAACTATCACGCTGGATGCTAAAGGCAATGAGCTGCAGGTGAATCTCGATAAGCTGACCATCGCGGCGCTGGAAGGGAAAACGGAGCTCAAGGCGCTGCTGGACTGGCAGCAGGCGATCAGTTGGCGCGGTGCGCTGACGCTAAACGGCATCAATACCGCTAAAGAAATGCCGGACTGGCCTGCAAAGCTTAACGGCAGCATCAAAACCACCGGCAGCCTGTATGGCGGCAGCTGGCAGGTGGACGTGCCGGAACTTAAGCTCACCGGCAACGTGAAGCAAAATAAAGTAAACGTTGACGGTAAGCTTTCGGGCAACAGCTATCTGCAATGGAAAATACCGGGGCTCCATCTGGAGCTTGGGCGCAACAGCGCCGACGTGAAGGGCGAACTGGGCGTGAAGGAGCTGAACCTGGATGCGACCATCGATGCGCCGGGGCTGGATAACGCGCTTCCGGGCCTCGGCGGCACGGCCAAAGGTCTGCTGAAGGTTCGCGGCACCGTCGATGCGCCGCAGCTGCTGGCGGATATCACTGCCCGCAACCTGCGCTGGCAGGAGATTTCCGTCGCTCAGGCTTCGATCAAAGGCGACGTGAAATCCACCGACCAGATTGGCGGTAACCTCGATGTGCGTGTGAACGGTATTGCGCAGCCCGGCGTCAATATCAGGCAGGTGCTGCTGTCCGCGAAAGGCGATGAGAAACAGCACAAGCTGGAGCTGCGTGTTCAGGGCGAGCCGGTGTCCGGCCAGCTTGATTTGGCGGGCAGCTTTGACCGTAAAGAAGAGCGCTGGAAAGGGACGCTCAGCAATACCCGCTTCCAGACGCCGGTTGGGCTCGTGTCGCTCTCGCGCGCCATTACGCTCGATTTCCGCAATAAAGAGCAGAAAATCAGCATCGGGCCTCACTGCTGGACGAACCCGAACGCAGAGCTGTGCGTGCCGCAAACCATTGATGCCGGTGAGACCGGGCGGGCGGTGGTCAATCTTAACCGCTTTGATTTAGCCATGCTCAAGCCGTTTATGCCGGAAGAAACGCAGGCGAGCGGCGTGTTCACTGGCAATGCGGATGTGAGCTGGGATGCGACCAAACCGGGTCTGCCGCAGGGCAAAGTGACGCTCAGCGGACGTAACGTAAAGGTCACGCAGACGGTGAACGACGCGGCGCTGCCGGTAGCCTTTGACACGCTTAACCTGAACGCCGATCTGCACAATAATCGTGCTCAGCTGGGCTGGATGATTCGCCTGACCAACAACGGCCAGCTTGACGGACAGGTTGAAGTGACCGATCCGCAGGGGCGGCGCAATCTCGGCGGCAACGTGAATATCCGTAACTTCTCTCTGGCGATGATCAACCCGATTTTCGCACGTGGGGAAAAGGCCGCGGGAACTCTGAATGCGAACCTGCGCCTTGGGGGGAACGTTCAGAGCCCGCAGCTGTTCGGACAGCTGGCGCTGACCGGTCTGGATATCGACGGTAACTTTATGCCGTTTGACATGCAGCCGAGCCGGGTGGCGATGAACTTCAACGGCACGCGCTCGACGCTCGATGGCGTAATTGCCACCCAGCAGGGGCAAATTAGCCTCAGCGGTAACGCCGACTGGACGCAAATAGACAACTGGCGCGCGCAGGTGGCGGCAAAAGGCAGTCGGGTGCGCATCACCGTACCGCCAATGGTTCGCCTTGATGTGTCGCCGGACGTGGTCTTCACCGCAACGCCGAGCCTGTTTACGCTGGATGGCAACGTGGATGTACCGTGGGCGCGCATCGTGGTGCATGACGTGCCGGAGAGCGCCGTCGGCGTCTCCAGTGATGAAGTCATGCTCGACAAAGACCTGAAGCCGGTTAATCCGCAAACGGCGGGCATTCCGATCAACAGCAATCTGACTATTCACGTCGGTAACAACGTGCGCCTGGACGCGTTCGGCCTGAAGGCGCGCCTGACGGGCGATCTGAAAGTGGCTCAGGACAAGCACGGTCTGGGTCTGAATGGCCAGATCAACATCCCGCAAGGGCGCTTCCACGCCTATGGGCAGGATTTGATCGTGCGTAAAGGCATCCTGCTGTTCTCCGGCCCGCCGGATCGGCCGATGCTGAATATTGAAGCAATTCGTAACCCGGATGCCACGGAAGATAACGTCACCGCGGGCGTACGCGTGACCGGGCTGGCGGATCAGCCGAAGGCCGAAATCTTCTCCGACCCGGCAATGTCGCAGCAGGCGGCGCTTTCGTATCTGCTTCGCGGGCAGGGGCTCGACAGCCAGCAGGGGGACGGCGCGGCGATGACGTCAGCGCTGGTCGGACTAGGGGTTGCACAAAGTGGGCAGATTGTGGGTAAAATCGGCGAGACGTTTGGCGTCAGCAATCTGGCCCTGGATACTGCCGGGGTGGGCGACTCCTCACAGGTTGTGGTGAGCGGCTACATCGCTCCAGGATTGCAGGTGAAATATGGCGTGGGAATTTTTGACTCTCTGGCAACACTCACGCTACGCTACCGTCTGATGCCCAAGCTATATCTGGAAGCGGTGTCTGGCATAGACCAGGCACTTGATCTGCTCTATCAGTTCGAGTTTTAGCAATGCGAATATTTGTTTACGGCAGTTTACGGCGCAAACAGGGCAACAGCCACTGGATGACCAACGCTCAGTGGCTGGGCGATCACAGCGTCGATAACTATCAGCTCTACAGCCTGGGCCACTATCCAGGCGCGGTTCCCGGTGAAGGAACAGTAGCAGGTGAAGTTTATCGAATCGACGCCTCGACGCTCGCCGAGCTTGATGCGCTGCGTACCAAAGGTGGTGAGTACGCCCGCTACCTGATTCAGACGCCGTACGGCAGCGCGTGGATGTACGTCTATCAGCGTCCGGTAGACGGCTTCACCCGAATCGATACCGGCAACTGGCTGGATAAAGATAAGTTCTGACTAAGTCACGCCACCTTCGGGTGGCGTGACTTTTTGTGCACAATAAAAAACACCGCCCGGAGGCGGTGTTTTTTATCACGAAAAGAATTACTTCTTCGCGCGCTCGAAGGAGGCGATGATTTCTGCTTTTGCAGCTTCAGCGTTGTCCCAGCCTTCCACTTTCACCCATTTGCCTTTTTCCAGATCTTTGTAGTGCTCGAAGAAGTGAGCGATCTGGGCTTTCAGCAGTTCTGGCAGGTCGTTCACATCTTTAATGTGATCGTACTCTTTGCTCAGTTTGGTGTGCGGTACGGCAACCAGCTTCGCATCTTCACCGGCTTCGTCGGTCATCTTCAGGACGCCAACCGGACGGCAGCGAATCACGGAGCCCGGCTGCAGTGGATATGGCGTTGGAACCAGAACATCAACCGGGTCACCGTCCAGAGACAGGGTGTGGTTGATGTAGCCGTAGTTGCACGGATAGAACATCGCGGTAGACATGAAGCGGTCCACGAACAGCGCACCGGTGTCTTTGTCGATTTCGTATTTGATTGGATCTGCGTTAGCAGGAATTTCGATAACAACGTAGATGTCTTCTGGCAGCTCTTTGCCCGCAGGGACGTTGAGTAAGCTCATGTCGGATTCCTTAAAAATGTATAGCAACCAAGTGCCCGGTATTATAGCCAACTCAACCTAAATGTCTTCGCTTCTTTTCAGTCCTGGCTTGCCTTCGCGTCGTTTTTCAGAGCCTTTAACCAGGTGAAAAATCCATAAAGCCAGCCGCTTGATGAATAAAGCTGTGGAAGCGCTTACAAATCACACTTTCTCTTTTTGGAAGTGTGATGTAACGCATCACGTTACATTTCTCATTGTCTATAGTTTTTCGGCAGATGCTGGTTTTACCCACAAAATCTCAGAGAGGATACCCTTATGTGGAAGCGTTTACTTCTTGTCTCCGCTGTTTCCGCAGCCATGTCGTCTATGGCGATGGCTGCCCCTTTAACCGTAGGATTTTCACAGGTTGGTTCGGAATCTGGCTGGCGTGCTGCTGAAACCAGCGTGGCAAAAAGTGAAGCCGAAAAACGTGGGATCACCCTGAAAATCGCCGATGGACAGCAAAAACAAGAGAACCAAATCAAAGCGGTACGTTCGTTCATCGCCCAGGGCGTGGACGCCATTTTCATTGCTCCTGTGGTTGCAACCGGCTGGGAGCCGGTGCTGAAAGAAGCCAAACAGGCCAAAATCCCGGTATTCCTGCTCGACCGTTCGATTGATGTGAAAGACAAATCGCTCTACATGACCACCGTCACCGCCGATAACGTGCTGGAAGGCAAACTGATTGGCGACTGGCTGGTAAAAACCGAAGCCGGGAAGCCGTGTAACGTTGTTGAGCTGCAGGGTACCGTTGGCGCAAGCGTCGCTATCGATCGTAAGAAAGGCTTTGCCGAAGCCATCGCTAAAGCGCCGAACATTAAGATTATCCGCTCTCAGTCCGGCGACTTTACCCGCAGTAAAGGTAAAGAAGTGATGGAAAGCTTCATCAAAGCAGAAAACAACGGCAAGAACATCTGCATGGTTTACGCCCATAACGATGACATGGCTATCGGTGCCATTCAGGCCATCAAAGAAGCGGGTCTGAAGCCGGGCAAAGATATTCTGACCGGCTCCATCGACGGCGTGCCGGATATCTATAAAGCGATGCTGGCCGATGAAGCCAACGCTAACGTGGAGCTGACGCCAAACATGGCAGGCCCGGCGTTTGATGCGCTGGAGAAATTCAAGAAAGACGGCACTATGCCGCCGAAGCTGACCCTGACGCACTCTCAGCTGTACCTGAAAGACAGCGCCCAGGCCCAGCTGGATAAGAAAAAAGACATGGGCTACTGATGTAAAACCCCTCACCCTGGCCCTCTCCCCTGAGGGGAGAGGGAACCGATCGAGCGGCGTTTGATTTGAGCGGGCCTGGTGTTCTCCCTCTCCCTTTTAGGGAGAGGGTCGGGGTGAAGGTTATTTTTAGGGGCTGACAATGACTGATTCTGTTCACAATCAGGATATTTTGCGCACGGAAGGCCTGAGCAAATTTTTCCCCGGCGTTAAGGCGCTGGATAACGTCGATTTCAGCCTGCGTCGTGGTGAAATCATGGCCCTGCTCGGTGAGAACGGTGCCGGAAAGTCCACCCTCATCAAAGCGCTGACCGGGGTTTATCACGCCGATCGCGGCACCATCTGGCTCGAAGGCGAAACCATCTCCCCGAAAAACACCGCCCACGCTCAACAGCTTGGGATTGGGACGGTGTATCAGGAAGTGAACCTTCTGCCGAACATGTCGGTAGCGGATAACCTGTTTATCGGCCGCGAGCCGCGGCGTTTCGGCTTCCTGCAACGTAAAGAAATGGAAAAACGCGCGACTGCACTGATGGCTTCCTATGGCTTTTCGCTCGATGTGCGTGAACCGCTGAACCGTTTTTCCGTCGCCATGCAGCAAATCGTGGCTATCTGCCGTGCTATCGATCTCTCCGCTAAGGTGCTGATCCTCGACGAGCCCACGGCAAGCCTGGACACTCAGGAAGTGGAAATGCTGTTCACCCTGATGCGCCAGCTGCGCGATCAGGGCGTCAGTCTTATCTTCGTCACCCATTTTCTCGATCAGGTTTATCAGGTCAGCGACCGCATCACCGTGCTGCGCAACGGCAGCTTTGTCGGCTGTAAGGAAACCAAAGCGTTGCCGCAGATAGAGCTGGTCAAAATGATGCTGGGTCGCGAACTGGACAATAACGCCCTGCAACGCGCGGGCCGCACGCTGCTCAGCGATAAACCCGTCGCCGCGTTCAAAGGCTTCGGTAAGAAAGGCGTGATTGAGCCGTTCGATTTACAGGTGCGTCCTGGCGAAATTGTCGGGCTGGCGGGGCTGCTCGGCTCCGGGCGTACCGAAACCGCGGAAGTCATCTTCGGTATCAGGCCTTCGGACAGCGGCAGCGCGGAGATCAAAGGCAAGCCGCAGACGCTGCGCTCGCCGCATCAGGCTTCCTGTCTCGGCATTGGTTTTTGCCCGGAAGATCGCAAAACCGACGGTATTATTGCCGCCGCCTCGGTGCGGGAAAACATCATTCTGGCGCTCCAGGCGCAGCGCGGCTGGCTGCGGCCGATTCCTCGCCGGGAGCAAAACGAAATTGCCGAACGCTTTATTCGCCAGCTTGGTATCCGCACGCCGAGTGCTGAACAGCCAATTGAGTTTCTCTCCGGCGGCAACCAGCAGAAGGTGCTGCTGTCGCGCTGGCTGTTAACGCGCCCTCAGTTCCTGATCCTCGATGAACCTACGCGCGGCATTGACGTAGGCGCTCACGCTGAAATCATCCGCCTTATCGAAACGCTCTGTGCCGATGGCCTGGCGCTGCTGGTTATTTCCTCCGAGCTGGAGGAGCTGGTGGGCTATGCGGATCGGGTGATTATTCTGCGCGACCGTAAACAGGTGGCCGAGATCCCGCTGGACGCGCTATCGGTTCCGGCGATCATGAATGCTATTGCGGCATAAGGGGTATGCAGTGATGCCACAATCTCTCCCTCAAAGCGGGCCGAAGAAGCGCCGCTTTAGCTGGCCGACGGGGATGCCGCAAATCGCGGCGCTGATCCTCGTGCTGCTGGTCGACAGCTTCGTGTCACCGCACTTTTTCCAGGTGGTGCTGCAGGACGGACGACTGTTCGGTAGCCCGATTGATATTCTTAATCGCGCGGCGCCCGTGGCGCTGTTGGCAATCGGTATGACGCTGGTGATTGCCACCGGCGGGATCGATCTTTCCGTCGGCGCGGTGATGGCGATAGCCGGTGCGACGGCGGCGTCGATGGAGGTTGCCGGACACAGCCTGCCGGTGGTGCTGCTGGTGGCGCTGGCGACGGGCGTGCTGGCAGGGTTATGGAACGGCATTCTGGTCGCCATCCTCAAAATCCAGCCGTTTGTTGCCACGCTAATCCTGATGGTGGCCGGGCGAGGCGTGGCGCAGCTCATCACCGCCGGGCAAATCGTAACTTTTGATTCCGACTCGCTTGCCTGGTTTGGCAGCGGAAAACTGCTGCTGTTCCCGACGCCGGTGATCATCGCGCTGATAACGCTCATTATCTTCTGGTTATTCACCCGCAAAACGGCGCTTGGGATGTTCATTGAAGCGGTGGGGATCAACATCCGTGCGGCGAAAAACGCCGGGGTGAACACTCGCATAGTGGTGATGTTGACGTACGTGCTGAGCGGCGTCTGTGCCGCCATTGCCGGGGTGATCGTTGCCGCCGATATTCGCGGGGCGGATGCCAATAATGCCGGACTGTGGCTGGAGCTGGACGCTATTCTTGCCGTCGTCATTGGCGGCGGATCGCTGATGGGCGGGCGCTTTAATTTGCTGCTCTCGGTGATTGGCGCGCTGATTATTCAGGGCATGAACACCGGCATTCTGCTGTCGGGCTTCCAGCCGGAGCTGAACCAGGTGGTGAAAGCGGTGGTGGTGCTGTGCGTACTGGTAGTCCAGTCGCCGCGCTTTATCGGCTTACTGAAAGGAGTGCGCGGCCATGATAAAACGTAACCTGCCGCTGATGATCACCCTTGCGGTGTTCATTCTCGGCTATCTCTACTGCCTGACGCAGTTCCCCGGCTTCGCCTCAACGCGCGTGATCTGCAACATCCTCACCGATAATGCGTTTCTCGGGATCATCGCCGTTGGCATGACCTTTGTGATCCTCTCCGGTGGGATCGACCTCTCCGTGGGATCGGTGATCGCGTTTACCGGCGTGTTCCTCGCCAAGGCGATCGGCTTCTGGGGCATGTCGCCGCTGGTGGCGTTTCCGCTGGTGCTGGTGATGGGCTGTGCATTTGGCGCATTTATGGGGTTATTGATTGATGTCCTGAAGATCCCGGCGTTTATCATTACGCTGGCGGGAATGTTCTTCCTGCGCGGCGTCAGTTATCTCGTTTCGGAAGAGTCGATTCCGATCAATCATCCGATTTACGACAGGCTTTCCGATATGGCGTGGATGATCCCCGGCGGCGGGCGGCTCAGCGCCATGGGCCTCCTGATGCTGCTGGTTGTGCTGGCGGGGATGTTTGTTGCTCACCGCACGCGGTTTGGTAATCAGGTCTACGCCATCGGCGGAAGTGCGGTATCGGCGAACCTGATGGGGATTTCCACCCGCAGCACCACCATCCGGATTTATATGCTGTCGACGGGCCTGGCAACGCTCGCCGGGATTGTCTTCTCCGTTTACACCCAGGCGGGCTATGCGCTGGCAGGGATGGGCGTGGAGCTTGATGCCATTGCCTCGGTAGTGATCGGCGGTACATTGCTAAGCGGCGGCGTGGGAACGGTGCTTGGCACGCTGTTTGGCGTGGGTATTCAGGGGCTGATTCAGACCTACATCAACTTCGACGGCACGCTGAGCTCGTGGTGGACAAAAATTGCCATCGGCATTTTGCTGTTTATTTTTATTGCCCTGCAGCGCGGCCTGACGGTGTTGTGGGAAAATCGTCAGAGCTCGCCGGTGACGCGCGTGCCGGTGGCGGTAACAAAGCAATAACATACTGAATTTATTAATAACCCTAAAGTTTTCCCGGTCGCAGCCGATACCTTTTATTTACACCCAAAAGTCTCTTTGCTACCGGGAATGACATCATGCTGAAACAGCTCTCCATCCGTACCGGCCTGCTTTCTTTACTGGCCGTGATGACCCTCCTTTTGCTGCTGGTCAGCGGCATTGGTATTTACGCCCTCACCAAAAGTTCCGCATCGCTCACGCGCATTAATCACCTGCAGGGTGAGCAGCTCGTGCAGCTCAACAAAGGCTACACGCTGATTCTGCGTGCCCGCAACGAAGCCGGGCAGGCCGTCCGCCTGATGGAAATCGGCATGCTCGACGATGCGGCAAAGTCGGTACAGAACATTCACCGGGAAATCGGGGTTGTGCAGAAAACCCTGGCCGATGTGATCGACTCAAAAATTGATGATGAGCAGGGCACGCAGCTGCTGGCGAACGTTGCTAAAAGCTATGGTGCCTACAACCAGCAGGGCATCACCCCGATGCTGGCCGCGCTCGACAGCCAAAGCGCTGACAGCTATTACGATCTGCTGGAAAACCATCTGATCCCCGTTTCCCGCCAGTTTGATAACGATATGCAGGCATTTCAGGGCTGGGTGGATGCGCGCGGTCAGGCGGAAGTGAGCATAGTGCGGGCCAGTAAAAACCGGGTGATGACGCTGATGATTATCGCCATTTTGCTGACCGCAGGCGTGATCGTGCTGGCGTGGATGGCCCTGCGCCACATGCTGCTCAAGCCGCTGAATACGGCGATTGTGCAGCTTGAGCAGGTCGCGGCGGGCAACCTGACCCATAGCCAGAATGCCCTGGCGAGCTTCGAAATTAACCGGCTGAATGCGGCGATCGGCGAGATGCGTCAGTCATTGATGGATTCGGTATTGCGCGTGCGTGATGCCAGCTCGCAGATTGATATCGGCAGCCGCGAGCTGACCGCAGGCAATAACAATCTGGCGCAGCGCACGGAGTCGACTGCAACGTCGCTCGAACAAACGGCAGCCAGCATGGAGCAGATCACCGCCACGGTGAAGCAGAACGCAGACAACGCCGAACAGGCGCACCAGCTGGCGAAAACCGTCTCCGATACCGCCGATCGCGGCAGCGAAATGGTTTGCTATGTGATCGAGAAAATGCGCGACATCTCCGGCAGCTCCAGCCGTATTGGCGACATTCTGAGCGTTATCGACGGCATCGCCTTCCAGACCAATATCCTGGCATTGAACGCCTCGGTCGAAGCGGCGCGTGCCGGGGAGCAGGGGCGTGGTTTTGCGGTGGTAGCGGGAGAAGTGCGCAATCTGGCGAGCCGCAGCGCCGATGCGGCGAAAGAGATCCGCACGCTTATCAGCGATTCCCAGACCCACGTCAGCGAAGGCAGCGACCTGGCGCAGCAGGCCGGGGAAACGATGGACGAAATTGCGTCTGAAGTGATGCGCATGACCAAACTGATGCGCGAAATTGCCAGCGCGTCGCTGGAGCAGAGCCGCGGTATTGAGCAGGTGAACATTGCGGTGAGCCAGATGGATGAGACGGCGCAGCAGAACGCGGCGCTGGTTCAGCAGTCTTCGGCGGCCACGCGCTCGCTGGAAGAGCAGTCGCGTGAGCTGATGGACGCCATGGCGTCCTTCCGCTTGCAGAACCAGGCGGCTTAATTATTCTTCTTTACCCCCACCCCGGCCCTCTCCCTGAAAGGGAGAGGGCGCAAATTATTCCCTCGCCCCTTTGGGGAGAGGGTTAGGGTGAGGGGAATTACGCGTCCGGATACTCACGCATAAACCGCTCGACGTCTTCCACCATATGATCGGTGCCGACGAAGAACGGACGGCGCTGGTGCAGGGTCTCCGGAATAATATCCAGAATGCGGTCTTTACCGTCGCTCGCTTTGCCGCCCGCCTGTTCGGCGAGGAAAGCCATCGGATTGCATTCGTACAGCAGGCGCAGTTTTCCCTGCGGGTGGCTGGCGGTACTTGGATAGAGATAGATCCCGCCTTTCAGCAGGTTGCGGTGGAAATCCGCCACCAGAGAGCCGATGTAGCGTGAGGTGTACGGGCGCTGCGTTGCCTTGTCTTCTTCCTGACAGAACTTCAGGTATTTCTTCACGCCCTGCGGGAATTTAATGTAGTTGCCTTCGTTAATGGAGTAGGTGTTACCCCGCTCCGGGAAGCGCATGTGCTCCTGGCTCAGGCAGAACACGCCGAGCGACGGATCGTAGGTAAACGCGTGCACGCCGCAGCCGGTGGTGTACACCATCAGCGTTGAGGAGCCATAGGCCACGTAGCCCGCGGCGACCTGCTTGTTGCCAGGCTGCAGGAAATCTTCTTCGGTGACGCGGGTGCCAACTGGCGTAATGCGATGATAGATAGAGAAAATTGTGCCGACGGTTACGTTAACGTCAATGTTAGAGGAGCCATCCAGCGGGTCCATCAGCACGACGTATTTGGCGTGCTCACAGCCTTCGAAAACGACAATCTCGTCCTCTTCTTCAGAGGCGATCCCGGCGACGATGTTGCGCGCTTTGAGGGCGGCCTTCAGTTTTTCATTCGCAAACAGATCGAGCTTTTGCTGCGCTTCTCCCTGGATGTTCTCCGCGCCGCTGGCCCCGAGAATGTCGACCAGGCCTGCCTTGTTGACATCGCGGTGGATAATTTTGGCGCCGAGCTTTATTGCCGACAGCAAAGCAGTCAGTTCACCCGTGGCATGCGGAAAATCATGCTGCTTCTCGACAATAAATTCACCTAACGTTTTCATAACACTTTCCCTGCATTTGATGTTGAGTAAAGCGGTTAATGTCCAACAATCTTAACAAACATTCAAAAAGCCGCGTACAGGTGAATCGCGCCAGCTAAATACGGAATTCGCTGAAATGCATTTCCGACACTGCCCACAAGAGGGTAAAATACGCCGCTGATGAAAAAGGAACAGTGACGTATGCGCATTCATATTTTGGGTATTTGTGGCACTTTTATGGGCGGTCTGGCGATGCTGGCTCGTTCCCTTGGCCATGAAGTAACGGGGTCGGATAACAACGTGTATCCGCCAATGAGCACGCTGCTGGAAGAGCAGGGCATTGACCTGATTCAGGGCTACGATGCTGCCCAGCTTGAGCCTCAGCCCGATTTGGTGATCATCGGTAATGCCATGACCCGCGGCAACCCGTGCGTGGAAGCGGTGCTTGAGAAAAACATTCCGTTCATGTCCGGCCCGCAGTGGCTGCATGACTTCGTGCTGAAGGATCGCTGGGTTGTCGCCGTTGCGGGTACGCACGGTAAAACCACCACCGCCGGTATGGCGACGTGGATCCTTGAGGCCTGCGGCTATAAGCCAGGCTTTGTGATCGGCGGCGTACCGGGCAACTTCAACGTCTCCGCGCGTCTGGGCGACAGCCCGTTCTTCGTGATCGAGGCCGACGAATACGACTGCGCCTTCTTCGACAAACGTTCGAAGTTCGTGCATTACTGCCCGCGCACGCTGATCCTCAATAACCTCGAGTTCGATCACGCAGATATCTTCGACGACCTGAAAGCGATTCAAAAACAGTTCCATCACCTGGTGCGCATCGTACCGGGCCAGGGCCGCATCATCGCGCCAGAGAACGACATCAACCTGAAGCAGACCCTGGCGATGGGCTGCTGGAGCGAGCAGGAGCTGGTGGGCGAGCAGGGCCACTGGCAGGCGAAGAAAATCACCCAGGATGCCGCTGAGTGGGAAGTATGGCTCGACGGTGAGCAGGTAGGCCAGGTGAAATGGGGCCTGGTTGGCGAGCACAACATGCACAACGGCCTGATGGCGATCGCCGCTGCGCGCCACGTGGGCGTCAAGCCTGCCGATGCCGCCGACGCGCTGGGAAGCTTTGTGAACGCCCGACGCCGTCTGGAGCTGCGCGGTGAGGCCAACGGCGTGACCGTGTATGACGATTTCGCCCATCACCCAACCGCGATCCTCGCAACGCTTCAGGCGCTGCGCGGCAAAGTAGGCGGCACGGCGCGCATTCTGGCCGTGCTGGAGCCGCGCTCCAACACCATGAAAATGGGTATTTGCAAAGATGATCTGGCCCCGTCGCTTGGCCGTGCGGACGAGGTCTTCCTGCTTCAGCCTCAGCACATTCCATGGCAGGTGGCGGAAGTGGCAGATGCCTGCATCCAGCCTGCGCACTGGAGCGCGGACGTGGACACGCTGGTCGAGATGATTGGCAAATCTGCGCAGCCGGGCGATCACATCCTGGTGATGAGCAACGGCGGCTTCGGCGGCATTCACCAGAAGCTGCTGGATATGCTGGCGAAGAAAGCGCAGCAGGCGCAAGAGTAATTCCGCAGTCAGAGCCGTCGGCATTACTGCTGGCGGCTCATTTCCCCGCTTTACTGTCTTTCCCTCATCGATAATGGACGCTGCGATGCTAACGAGCGAAAAACTGACGCACGCCGAAGGGGAACGTTTCTCCCTGGTGGATAACCTCTATTCCCACGCTTTTCCCTGGCATGAACAGCGGGAAGATGTGGCGAAACGGCAGGCGCTGGCGCATCCGGACTACGCGCTGGAGGCCTGGTACGACGGTGACATATTTGTGGGCTTAAGCGGTACCTGGAGATTCGGTGATTATGGCTACATTGAGCATCTCGCCATTGACGACAGCCTGCGCGGTCAGGGCTACGGCAAGCGTTTACTCGCCCGGCTTCTGGCGCGCAATCCGCGTACGCTGCTGGAAATCGACCCGCTAACCACGGACATAGCCCACAAGCGGCTTCGCTTTTATCAGAGCATGGGGTTTGTCGCGAACGACTACGCGCATACGCATCCGAGCTATCACGATAGCATCGCCGATCATGAACTGATTGTATTGAGTTACCCGCAGCCGCTGGCGGAGGAAGCGTATCAACGCTTCAGGAAGGATTTACATCAGGTGGTGATGGCGGAGTAACAGCAGGCCCCGTCGGAACGGGGCTGCTACAGGCGATCAGTCGGCGTTTTCAGCCAGTTCGCGCAGATACTGGAAAATCAGGCGAGAGGATTTTGGTGGTTTGTTGCCTTCCTTCTCTTTCTTCGCGTTACGGATAAGCGAACGCAGCTGCTGTCGGTCGGCGTCCGGCCACAGGTTCAGCACTTCCGCGACGACATCATCCCCTTCGACAATCAGACGATCGCGCAGCTGCTCCAGCTTATGGAACAGGGCAACCTGCTGGTTGTGGCGGTTTTTCAGCTTATCAAGCGCCTGGCGAATCGGGTCAACGTCGCGGCTTCGTAGCATTTTGCCGATCAGCTGCAGCTGGCGGCGGCGGCCTTCTTTCTTGATCTTTTGCGCCAGCTCAATGGCGGCGCGCAGGTCTTCATCCAGTGGGATTTTGTCGAGCGCATTCTTGCCGAGCTCAACCATTTCGGCGCCGAGGTCTTTTAATTCCTCAGCGTCGCGTTTAATTTCACTTTTACTGACCCAGATGATTTCATCATCTTCATCGTCAATTTCGTCATCACCGGGCACGTCATCGAGCCAGTCTTTGGGCTGCTTGGTCATCTCAGGCTCCTAAAAAAAGAGACACATGGTAGCAGTTTCATTACGCACTGAAAAACGGTTCTCTGATAGACTTCAATAAACTCCTTTCTACATTATGGCATTAGCGATGAAAGTCATCACACAGGTAGCAGAACAGCGTAAAGCACTGGAAAAAGCCGTCTCCACCGCGCTGGAGCTGGCGGCAGGCAAATCTGATGGCGCAGAGGTCGGGGTCAGCAAAACCACCGGGATCGGCGTCAGCACGCGCTATGGCGAAGTGGAGAATGTTGAATTCAACAGCGACGGCGCCCTTGGCATCACGGTGTACCACCAGAACCGTAAAGGCAGCGCGTCCTCAACGGACTTAAGCCCGGACGCCATTGCCCGTACCGTACAGGCGGCGCTGGATATTGCCCGTTACACCTCGCCAGATCCGTATGCGGGCGTGGCGGAAAAAGAGCTGCTGGCCTTTGATGCGCCGGATCTCGATCTGTTCCACCCGGCGGAAGTCTCCCCCGATGAAGCGATTGAGCTTGCCGCACGCGCCGAACAGGCCGCGCTGAAGGCGGACAAACGCATCACCAATACCGAAGGCGGCAGCTTCAACAGCCACTACGGCATCAAGGTGTTCGGCAACAGCCACGGCATGCTGCAAAGCTACTGCTCCACACGTCACTCGCTCTCCAGCTGCGTTATTGCCGAAGAGAACGGCGACATGGAGCGCGACTATGCGTACACCATTGGCCGCGCGCTGGGCGATCTGCTCGCCCCGGAAGCCGTAGGGGCAGATTGTGCGCAGCGCACGCTGTCCCGTCTCTCGCCACGCAAGCTCTCCACCATGAAAGCGCCGGTGATTTTTGCCAATGAAGTGGCGACTGGGCTGTTTGGGCATCTGGTCGGTGCGATTGCGGGCGGGGCGGTTTACCGCAAATCCACCTTCCTGCTGGACTCCCTCGGTAAGCAAATTCTGCCAGAGTGGCTGACCATTGAAGAACATCCGCATCTGCTGAAAGGCCTGGCGTCCACGCCGTTTGACAGCGAAGGTGTGCGCACCGAACGTCGTGATATCATCAAAGACGGTATTCTGACCCAATGGCTGCTGACCAACTACTCCGCGCGCAAGCTCGGCCTGAAAAGCACCGGCCACGCGGGCGGCATTCACAACTGGCGTATTCAGGGTCAGGGCCTCAGCTTTGAAAAATTGCTTAAAGAGATGGGCACCGGCCTTGTGGTCACCGAGCTGATGGGGCAGGGTGTGAGTGGCGTGACGGGCGACTACTCCCGCGGCGCGTCCGGTTTCTGGGTGGAAAATGGCGAAATCCAGTATCCGGTGAGTGAAATCACCATTGCCGGAAACCTGAAAGAAATGTGGCGTAATATCGTGACCGTGGCCGACGACATCGAAACGCGCAGCAACATTCAGTGCGGTTCCGTACTGCTGCCGGAAATGAAAATCGCCGGGCAATAACAGTGTTCTCATGGTGACGCAACCTGCTGCGCCACCTCTGTTCAATAATAAAAAATGAAGGAAGTGAGCAATGCGTAAAACAGTTCTGGCTATGCTGGCAGCCTCTACCCTGATGCTGGGTATCGCCCCTGCCTTTGCCGATCTCGGCGATGATATGGACACCCTGTCTGAAAACCTGAAAGTGGTGCAGAAAACGGATGATGCCGCGGAAATGAAAGCGGCGCTGACAAAAATGCGTACGGCGGCCCAGGATGCGCAGAAACAGACCCCACCGAAGCTGGAAGATAAAGCGCCGGACAGCGCGGAGATGAAAGATTTCCGCCACGGCTTCGATATTCTGATCGGCCAGATTGATGGCGCGATGAAGCTCGCGAACGAAGGCAAAATCAAGGAAGCGCAGGGTGTGGCTCTCGATCTGGCCGGAACCCGCAATACTTACCATAAGAAATACCGTTAAGAAGGGCGCCTGAGCACAACGCGGCCAGCGGAAGGCTGACGAAGAAATTCGGAGGTCCTTCGCCCGCGAATTCTCGTTGTCCGACGTAACAGATAAAGCCCCATTCCTGATGCAGAGTCAGGCTGGGGCTTTCTGATTTTTGTCTCCTGCTTCAGACAAAAAACCTCAGGCACCCGCCGTTATTCTCCCGTATCGTCATCGTAAAAGCTTATCGACGTCACAGTTTTACGTGAAGGCTCGCAAAATATTGCTGCTTCCTTCCGCGGCTAATTCAGTTTTTTCTCGTGACCTTCATCACGCTTATCCAGCATTTCATCCCCGATCGGCCAAATTCTGTGGGACAGATCACTCCTGCCGCTCGCCTTTCCACTTCGAAGTGGAAAACAACTCGCTACAAACCCGACAGCTGCCACGGTAGTTTTTGACTCAGACGCAATAAACGGGGTCAGAAGAGTGAACAACGGAGCAGTTATTACCGACGTCGGGAGTCAGACCGAAGAGCTTGCAACTCGCATGCTGGGCCAGGTGTACAGCCTGCTCAAGGGTCACGACATCATCCCGAATGCCGTCCAGGAACAAATGCTGACGTCTCACGTCCGTGCGATGGCACACCGGTCAATTACCGGCGAGCCGCTGCCCGAAGTGGAAGCCAGCCTGTTTGAAGAAATTTCAGCCGATTCAATGAACCTTGCCCGCGAAGTAGTGGCGCAGTTTGGCAATCTTCCGGATGAAGAAGCCTGGCTGCTGTCGGTGCACTTCGAAGTGGCGAAAGAAAACCTTTAAGGAGCAAAACATGGAACAAATTACCGTCGTGATTGGTGACCGTCTGGGCAAAGGTCAGAAAGTGGCAGCGGGCGTGGAAAAAGCCGGTGGCCGTGCGGTTGTTGTACCGGGCGTGGCAGCAGATATGAAGCTTGGTGACGTGATGAAGGCGGAAAACGCGACCTTCGGCATCTCCTTCTGCGGCAGCGGCGGCGCGGGTGCGATTACCGCTCAGACCAAGCACGGTTACAAAGCGAAGTACGGCATGCGCTCCGTGGATGAAGGCGTTACCGCGATCAACGAAGGCGCGAACGTGCTGGGCTTCGGCTTCATGGATAAAGAAGAGCTGGGCGAGCGTTTAGTGCAGGCCTGGCAGAAGAAATACGGCGCATAAGCATGAAAGAACAGTTCACCACCACGGTGAGGGTGAAGGGCAAAGGCGAGGCCAAAGCACGGGCCTTTGCCGATGCGCTGAGCCAGGTACAAGGTACGGTGATGAAATCCTCACCGCACATTTTACTGCGCATTGAACCACAGGATGTGGCGGTTGTTCATGCGCAGGAAACGGTCCGGAAAGAAGCATTTTTGTTTTTCTTTCTGCGCCGGGAGCGACGCATGTTCAGCGTGGAGCTGGACGTCACCGTCAACGTGACGGCGTTAAACCTCGACAAAGTGGATTTCGTCACGACAACATAACCATGAAAAGGACAGACTCATGTTCCTGATAATTCTTATTAAATCGCTCATCATCGGCGGCCTGGTTGGCGTCGGCGTGGGCGCCGGAGCTGCACGCATGTTTCATGCGCCCACCACACAAGGGATGGGTGCTTTTCGTACGTTGGGCGAGCTGAACTCCTGCGAAGGGGATCCGGCTTCTCACTTCTCCTTTGGTCTGGGCTTCTTCTTCAACGCCTGGGCATCTTCCGTGGCGGCGGGTGCCTTCACTCAGGACGTTGACCACCGCATCATCCCGCACTGGGGCGCTTCAGCACTGATGCTGAAAAACCGCAACGTGGCGGAAACTCTTCACGATCCGAAGAAAATGGCGATTGCCTGCGGCCTGATCGGCATGATCGTTGTAGCGTTCCTCAACTCCACGGCGTCGGCAGTACCGGAAGCGTTACAGGTCACGGCGGTTAAAGTGCTGGTGCCTGCGGCTAACCTGCTGGTGAACATCATCATGCCAGTGATTTTCTGGCTGGCGGCGATTGATGCCGGTAAGAAATCCGGCTTCTGGGCGACCATCTTCGGCGGCGCAGCGCAGCTGATTATGGGCAACGCCGTACCGGGTCTGGTGCTGGGCATCCTGATCGGTAAGGGCGTAGAAGATGCGGGCTGGAACCGCGTAACCAAAATCATGATGGCGGCCATTATCGCCCTGTTCGTGCTGAGCGCCTTCTTCCGTGGCTTCGACATGAAGATGATCGAATCCTTCCACATGACGGTGCCGAACTGGCTGGATCTGCTGCATAACGCGTTAAGCGGCAAATAAGGGGATAACGCATGGAACAGAATAAAGGTTTTTGGTACGCGGACTGGTCATTCCCGATCTTTGTCGGCCTGCTCTCTTCCGGCGTTTTCGCCGGGACACACATGTACTACCTGTATGGTATCGGCGCGTTTAACGAAGTGGCCTTCGTGGCGATGCTGAAATCCGGGATCGACACCGGCGTCTACGGCGCGGTGGCGGCCTTCGGCGCGAGCTTTCTGTTTGCCCGCATTATTGAAGGTTCACTGGTCGGTATTCTTGATATCGGCGGGGCGATTCAGACCGGCGTGGGCCTCGGCGTTCCGGCGCTGCTGCTCGGCGCAGGCATCGTCTTCCCGGTGGCGAACTTTGCCGCTTCTCTGGCAACCGGCCTGATTATCGGCCTCGCGATTGGCTACGTCATTATTCTGGCGCGTAAGTTTACCGTTAACCAGAGCAACTCGACCTACGGGGCGGACGTCATGATGGGCGCAGGTAACGCTTCCGGTCGCTTCCTCGGGCCGTTGATTATCCTGAGCGCAATGACCGCTTCCATTCCTATCGGGATTGGCTCGCTGATTGGCGCATTACTGTTTTACATCTGGCAGAAGCCGATCACCGGCGGCGCCATCCTCGGCGCGATGATTCTCGGTTCCATCTTCCCGGTGGCGATTTAAGTCTGCAAGGAGAAAGCGATGTTTGATTTACTGCTTAAGGGCGCACGCCTGGTTGACGATACGGTAACGGATATCGCCATTAAAGACGGCAAAATTGCAGCCCTGGGCGACATTAACGGCGAGGCGACGAAAGTCGTCTCTCTGGGCGGCGAGCACTATGTCAGCGCAGGCTGGATTGATTTACACGTTCACTGCTACCCGAAATCGCCGATTTACAACGACGAGCCGGACAGCGTGGGCGTCGCCACCGGCGTGACGACGGTGATTGATGCGGGCAGCACCGGCGCGGATGACGTTGACACGTTCTACGACATCACCCGTAAGTGCGGAACGGATGTCTACGCCCTGCTCAATATCTCCCGCGTCGGGCTGATTGCGCAGAACGAGCTGGCGAACATGGCGAACATTGATGCAGAGGCTGCGGCTTCTGCCATCAAACGTCATCCGGATTTTATTGTTGGCCTGAAGGCACGCATGAGCAGCAGCGTGGTGGGCGAAAACGGCATCACGCCTCTGGAAAAGGCGAAGGAAATTCAGAAAGCCAACGGCGATCTGCCGCTGATGGTGCATATCGGCAACAACCCGCCGAACCTCGATGAAATTACTGAGCTGCTGACCTCCGGCGACATCATCACCCACTGCTACAACGGCAAACCGAACCGCATTCTGACGCCATCTGGCGAACTGCGCGCCTCCGTTTCCGGCGCGCTGAAGCGCGGCATTAAGCTCGACGTGGGCCACGGTACGGCAAGCTTCAGCTTCGACGTAGCGAAGCAGGCGATTGCGATGGGCATTCTGCCGCATACCATCAGCTCGGATATCTACTGCCGTAACCGCATCAACGGCCCGGTGCATTCACTGGCGCGCGTGATGGCGAAGTTCCTTGCTATCGGCATGTCGCTGCCGCAGGTCATCAACTGCGTGACCGCTAATGCCGCCGAGGCGATTCGCCTCAAGCGCAAAGGCAGGCTTGCCGTTGGCTTCGATGCCGATCTGACCATTTTCACCCTGAAACGCCAGCCGGTAACGCTGGTGGATGCAGAAAACAACGCCCTGCAGGCGGACCTGGATCTGGTGCCGCTCGCCGCAATTCGTGCAGGCAAGGGCTATATGACCGAACAAGGGAGCGCAGAACATGCCTTCGATTTATGAGAAATACCAGCTTAAACAAGTGATTAACGCCTCTGGCCGCATGACAGCACTCGGCGTGTCAACGCCACGCCCGGAAGTGGTGGACGCGGTCATGACCGGCATGAATCACTACTTCGAGATGAAAGACCTGGTCAACAAAACCGGTGAATACATCGCGAAGCTGCTGGAAGTGGAAGGCGCGACGGTAGTGTCGTGCGCTTCTGCGGGTATCGCTCAGTCCGTCGCGGGCGTACTGGTCAAAGACAGCGACTGGCTGCTGGAAAACCTGCACAGCACCCCGATTGAGAATAACGAAATCGTCCTGCCACGCGGCCACAACGTTAACTTCGGCGCGCCGGTCAGCACCATGATCGCGCTCGGTGGCGGCAAAATGGTGGAAGCGGGCTACGCCAACGAATGCTCTGCCGATCAGCTGGCGGCGGCAATCACGCCTCGTACCGCGGCGATTCTTTACATCAAATCTCACCACTGCGTGCAGAAAAGCATGCTGAGCGTAGAACAGGCGGTGGTGGTGGCGCGTAAGCACAATCTGCCGCTGATTGTGGATGCGGCTGCCGAAGAAGATTTGCAGTGCTACTACCGTTATGGCGCGGACCTGGTCATCTATAGCGGCGCGAAAGCCATCGAAGGGCCAACCAGCGGCCTGGTCATCGGCAAAACCCAGTATGTTGAATGGGTGAAACGTCAGACCGCGGGCATTGGCCGCGCGATGAAGGTCGGTAAAGAGGGCATTCTCGGCCTGACCTGCGCTATCGAACACTACCTGACCGCCGAGAAAGAGAGCGGTGCAGAGATGGTGGAAAAAATGACGCCATTCATCAACGCCATGAACGCCCTGAACGGCGTGTCTTCCCGTGTGGTGTGGGATGCGGCGGGCCGTGATATCGCGCGCACTGAGATTAAATTCGACGAAGCCGTCACCAAAGTCGCGACCGGCGACCTCGTGGCCGAGCTGAAAAAAGGTGAATACGCCATCTACTTCCGCGGCTACAAGGCTAACGAAGGCATTATCGAAGCTGACGTTCGCAGCGTGAACGCGCAGCAGCTGGAGATCGTGGCACGCCGCATTGCGGAAGTGCTGAACAAGGAGAACAACGCATGAAACTGACCCCTAATTTTTACCGTGACCGCGTCTGCCTGAACGTGCTGGCAGGTTCCAAAAGCAACGCCAGCGACGTGTACGAAGCGGCGGAAGGTCATGTGCTGGTGGGCGTGCTCTCCAAAAACTATCCGGACGTACCGAGCGCGGTTGCCGACATGCGCGAATACGCGAAGCTTATCGATAATGCGCTGTCCGTCGGTCTTGGTGCGGGCGATCCGAACCAGTCTGACATGGTGAGCCTGATCGCCCGTGAAGTTCAGCCGCAGCACGTAAATCAGGTGTTTACCGGCGTAGCAACCAGCCGCGCGCTGCTCGGGCAGAAAGAGACCGTGGTGAACGGCCTGGTGTCACCAACCGGTACGCCGGGAATGGTCAAAATCTCCACCGGCCCGCTGAGCAGTCAGGAAAAGGACGGCATCGTGCCGGTTGATACCGCCATCGCTCTGCTGAAAGACATGGGCTGCAGCTCCATCAAATACTTCCCGATGGGTGGCCTGAAGTGCCGCGACGAGTATCAGATTGTTGCCGAAGCCTGTGCACGCCATGATTTCTGGCTGGAGCCAACCGGCGGCATCGATCTGGAAAACTACAGCGAAATCCTGAAGATCGCCCTCGATGCGGGCGTGAAGAAAGTGATCCCGCACATCTACAGCTCGATCATCGACAAAGAAAGCGGCAACACGCGCCCGGAAGACGTGCGCACGCTGCTGGAGATGACCAAAAAGCTGGTGGGGTGATTTTTCCCCCCTCTCCCTAACCCTCTCCCTCAGGGAGAGGGAACTGGATTGTGCTCGTATTTTTTCTCTTCCCCTGCAAAGGGAAAGAACTGGACTGCTGCTCATTCTCTTCTCCCTCTCCCTGTGGGAGAGGGCCGGGGAGAGGGCATCAGACCTCACTTCTGCTCAATCACCGTCAAGGAGTCATCATGCTGTCTGCACGTCACCTGCTTGTCGCTTCATTCTCTCTGCTGGCTACCGCCGCTCACGCCCAGTACGCCTGGGTGGGGACTTATAATCCGAACGGCGAAGGGCTTTACCGCTTTACGATCGATCCGAAGACCGGCGATTTGCACGATAAAACGCTGGTCAGTTCACTGCCTAACGCCGCGCAGCTGACGGTATCGCACGACGGCAAAACGCTGTATGTCGCAAGCGAAGCCGAAAAAGGTGTGGTGCAGGCGCTGAAAATAGGCGCAGACGGCTCGCTCACCGAGCTCAATCAGGTCTCCTCCGGCGGTGCGGGCCCGGTTTATCTGTCGCTGACGCCGAACGGTCGTCATCTTCTGGTGGCAAACTACGTCAGCGGCACGATTGCGGTATTGCCGGTGAAGGAAGACGGTAGCCTGAGTGAAGCCTCGGACACGCATCAGGATGAAGGCCCGGCGGGCGCGGGCAAACCGGGAGCGGCAGCGGAAGGCAGCTTTGCCATCAGCGATCATAACGGGCCGCATGCGCATATGATTTCTGCCGATCCTCAGGGAAAATACGTCTTCTCCACCGATCTGGGGCTCGATCGTATCTATCAGTATCAGCTGGATGACGCGACCGGCAAGCTGACGCCAAACACGCCGCCGTTTATTAATGCCTCTTCAAAAGGCGCAGGGCCGCGTCATTTTGTCTTCACGCCGAAGGGGGACGGGCTATGGTTAATTAATGAGGAAGCTTCAACGCTGACGCATTACCATCTCGACAAAGACAAAGGTCTGTTGACGGAAGGCAAAACGGTTTCTGCGCTGCCGAAAGAGTACAAAGGCACCAGTTTTGCCGCCGGACTGGCGCTCAGCCAGGATGGAAAGCAGCTCTATGTCGCCAATCGTTTGCATAACAGCGTCGCACACTTTACGGTATCTGCCGACGGCGAGCTCGTTCATCAGGATGATGTCTGGACCCGCGGCGATTACCCGCGCACCGTTACGCTCGACCCTGAGGGGCAGTGGCTGTATGTGATGAACCAGCGCAGTGACAATATTACTCGCTTTAAAGTCGCACCGCACAGCGGCAAGCTGACCTTTGAGCCGGGCTATACCGCCGTGGGCAGCCCGTCGCAAATGGTGATATCACCAAAATAATAAGAAACACCGCGGGCGCTTAGCGCCCGTTCTGAACATGAGGACACCGGAGTGCGATTCCCGAATCAACGCTTAGCGCAGCTTTTTGACATGCTGCAAAACGAAACGCTGCCGCAGGACGAACTCGCCCGGCGGCTTTCTGTTTCCACGCGAACCGTTCGGGCAGATATCACCGCACTCAATGCGCTGCTGGTTCAGCACGGCGCGCAGTTCGTGCTGAGTCGGGGCAACGGCTATCAGCTGCGCGTTGACGACCCGGCACTGTTCCAGTCCTTGCAGGATTCCCGCCCGCGCGCATTGCGCATTCCACGCACCGGCACTGAGCGCGTTCACTATCTGATGGTGCGATTTCTGACGTCGGCCTTTTCGCTCAAGCTTGAAGATCTGGCGGATGAATGGTTTGTCAGTCGCGCCACGCTTCAGGGGGATATGGCTGAGGTGCGCGAGTGGCTGGCGCGCTATCAGCTGACGCTGGAAACCCGTCCGCGCCACGGCGTGAAGCTTTTCGGCAGCGAGATGGCCATTCGCGCCTGCCTTACCGACCTGCTCTGGCAGCTGGCCCAGCAGGACAGCGCCAACCCGCTGTTGACTCAGGAAGCGCTGAACGCTGGCGTGCCGGAGCAACTGACGGCGGTCCTGCAGGAGGTCTTCAGCCGTTGGCACATTCGTTTGACGGACGAAGGCGAGCTGTTCGTGCGTCTTTACTGCGCGGTGGCGGTGCGCCGCGTCAGTGAAGGGTATCCGCTGCCGGAATTTACCGCCGATGATGTGGAAGAGAACGTGCGCCATGCTGCTCGCGATCTTGCGGCCGCGATTCAAAAGTTGGCGGGCAAAACCCTGGCGGCTTCGGAAGAAAACTGGCTTCGGGTGCACATTGCAGCACGTCAGGTTCAGGATATCGCGCCGAGCCAGATCAACGCCGACGATGACGAAGCGCTGGTGAACTACATTCTCCAGTACATCAACAGCCACTATAACTACAACCTGCTCAGCGATGAGCAGCTGCACGCAGACCTGCTGACGCATATCAAAACCATGATCACCCGTGTGCGCTACCAGATAATGATCCCCAACCCGCTGCTCGATAACATCAAACAGCACTACCCGATGGCCTGGGACATGACTCTCGCTGCGGTGTCGGGCTGGAGCAAATACACGCCCTGGACCATCAGCGAAAACGAAATTGGTTTTCTGGTGCTGCACATTGGCGTGGGGCTGGAGCGTCATTACAACATCGGCTACCAGCGTCAGCCGCGTGTGCTGCTGGTGTGCGACGCCGGAAACGCGATGGTGCGCATGATTGAGGCGGTGCTACAGCGCAAATATCCGCAGCTCGAAATGACCGAAACCATCACCCAGCGCGACTACGAACAGCGCGAAAGCATCAGCGAAGATTTTGTTGTTTCAACGGTGCGTATCACGGATAAAGACAAGCCGGTGGTAGTGATGTCGCCGTTCCCGACGGAGTATCAGCTGGAACAAATCGGCAAGCTGGTGCTGGTGGACCGCACCCGTCCGTGGATGCTGGAGAAGTTTTTCGACGCCCGCCATTTCCGCATTATCAACGAGCCTATCGATCAGCAGACGCTGTTCGCCGG
Source organism: Scandinavium sp. (assembly GCF_032012665.1). Lineage (NCBI taxonomy): Bacteria > Pseudomonadati > Pseudomonadota > Gammaproteobacteria > Enterobacterales > Enterobacteriaceae > Scandinavium > Scandinavium sp. The sequence goes on along the minus strand of NZ_DALZVG010000025.1, from coordinate 23,087 downwards.
GCTGTGTAAGCAACTGAGCGATGAAGGGTTTGTTGACAACGAATTTGTCGCATCGGTAGTGGAGCGTGAGGCCATTGTCAGCACCATGCTCGGCGACGGTATTGCACTGCCGCACGCCCTGGGGCTGCTGGCGAAGAAGACCGTGGTCTACACCGTGCTTGCGCCACAGGGAATCGCCTGGGGCGATGAAACTGCGCATGTGATTTTCCTGCTGGCGATCAGCAAAAGCGAATACGAAGAGGCGATGGCGATCTACGATATTTTCGTCACCTTCCTGCGGGAGCGGGCGATGGCGAGGCTGTGCAGCTGCAAGAACTTCAGAGAATTTAAAACGGTGGCGATGGAGTGCGTGAGCCGCTTTTAATGGCTATTTATGCTGAGCAGTAAGTGTAAGAAATGCTTACTGCTTATCGTCAATGACAACGCGTAATCCTGTTATTTACAATTCTTTTTATAACGGGGCTTGCCGGAAAACAATATTCATGAGTTAATGATGGTCTGGTTTGAACGTGAAAATTTACTGAAGTTACCCTAAAAGCAATTCCCATCATCTGCAGTATCCTCCGATATCTCCTGGTGTTTTTTCTTTTGTACCTCGTCAAATTTTGTTTCAGGCCACTTACCCAAAAAAATTATAAAGGTTATTGATATGAAAAATACGACTCAATCTATCCATTTTCGCTGCCCATGCTGCCATGGCTCGCAGTACCGCACCTCCGCTTTTGATGTGACGAAAAGCAATCCGCATGGTGCGAAATGCATTTTCTGTAAATCGGCCATGGTGCCGTTTGATAATGTCTTTACGTTTATTCAATCGGGCTACGCCCCGATGCAGTATCGTAAATAAAAAACCGCATCAGGCATAATATATTCAGGTGAATCGCTCGCGCCGTAATCTGAAAATATCAGAGTGTCCTGATTGCTGTTTATAAATAAAAAAACGCCCTTGGGCGTTTTTTTATTTCTGTAGCGATAACATTGCAGAACCCTCAGCGCAGGTGATGGACGACCTGGTTACTGCTGCCGCGCCAGATCAGCGCCGGATCTTTCAGGTCCTGCACGAACTTCCCGTCGACCAGCACGTTAATCAGATCCACCACGGCCATCTGGTCAGCATTCAGCTCCGCAAGCTTATAGCCCGTCCATATCCAGATATCCTTCCCCGGGCATTCGGCATGAACGCGTTTTATCAGTTTCAGAATGTGCGGCACGTTCTGCGGATGCAGCGGATCGCCGCCGGAGAGTGAAATCCCCTGACGCTTCACGCGGGTGTCGTTGAGATCGGCGATGATGCGATCTTCCATCTCCACGGTAAAAGGCATGCCGGAGTTAAGCCGCCAGGTGCTTTTGTTGTAGCAGCCGGGGCATTCGTGGACGCAGCCGGAGACGAACAGCGTGCAGCGAGTGCCGGGGCCGTTGACGATGTCGACAGGGTAGTACTGATGAAAGTTCATAGCTGATAACCATGCCGGGTGGCGCTGCGCTAACCCGGCCTACAATGAATGGCGGATCTGTAGGCCCGGTAAGCGCAGCGCCACCGGGCAGTCACGTGGCAGAGGCTTAACCGATTTGCCCATTCCCCAGATGCTTCACGCGGCGCTTCACTTCTTCTTGCTTCCCGGCGTTAAACGGACGGGCATCCGGGCTGCCTAAATAGCCGCATACGCGGCGGGTGACCGAGACGCGAGCCGCATCGTGGTTGCCGCATTTCGGGCAGGTAAAGCCTTTGCTGGTGCATTCGAACTCGCCGGTGAAGCCGCACTCGTAGCACTCGTCGATTGGCGTGTTGGTGCCGTAATACGGCACGTGCTGATAGCTATAGTCCCACACGTCTTCCAGCGCCTTCAGGTTGTGCTGAATGTTCGGGTACTCGCCGTAGCAGATGAAGCCGCCGTTGGCGATCGGCGGGTAGGCCGCTTCGAAGTCGAGCTTATCGTACGGGTTCACCTTTTTCTCCACGTCGAGGTGGAAGCTATTGGTGTAGTAGCCTTTATCCGTTACGCCGTTCACCAAGCCGAACTGCGCGGTGTCGAGGCGGCAGAAGCGATCGCACAGGTTTTCGCTTGGCGTGCTGTAGAGGCTGAAGCCGTAGCCGGTCTCATCCTTCCACTGGTCAACCGCGTCACGCAGGCGCTGCACGATGGCAACGCCTTTCGCACGCAGCGCTTCGTTGTCGTACATGTGCGTTTCACCACACAGAGCGTTAATGGTCTCGTGGATGCCGATATAGCCCAGCGAAATGGACGCGCGACCGTTTTTGAAGATTTCAGACACGTCGTCATCGGCCTTCAGACGCACGCCACAGGCGCCTTCCATATACAGAATCGGTGCCACACGCGCCTTCACGCCTTCCAGACGGGCGATGCGGGTCATCAGCGCTTTACGTGCCAGCTGCAAACGTTCGTCCAGCAGCATCCAGAAGGCGGCTTCGTCGCCCTTAGCTTCCAGCGCGATACGCGGCAGATTGAGGCTGATAACGCCGATGTTGTTGCGGCCATCGTGGACTTCTTCGCCGTTTTCATTTTCCCACACGCCGAGGAAGCTGCGGCAGCCCATCGGGGTTTTGAACGAACCGGTGACTTTTACCACCTGGTCGTAGTTCAGGATGTCCGGATACATACGCTTGCTCGCGCACTCCAGCGCCAGCTGCTTGATATCATAGTTGGCATCGCCAGCCTTGTGGTTCAGGCCATCGCGAATGGCAAAGACCAGCTTCGGGAACACGGCGGTTTTGCGGTTTTTACCCAGACCCGCGATGCGGTTGCGCAGAATCGACTGCTGGATCAAGCGCGATTCCCAGCTGGTGCCCAGACCAAACCCAAAGGTGACGAACGGCGTCTGACCGTTGGCGGTGTGCAGCGTGTTGACCTCATATTCCAGTGACTGGAACGCGTCATAGCACTCTTTCTCGGTGCGGGAATGGGCGTAGCCTTCCGCATCCGGAATCTGCCACTCTTCCGCCGTTTTGCGGTGCTTGGCGAAGCTTGCAGTGACAAACGGGGCCAGCACTTCATCAATGCGGTTGATGGTGGTTCCGCCATAGATATGGCTCGCTACCTGAGCAATGATCTGCGCGGTGACCGCCGTTGCGGTAGAGATAGATTTCGGCGGCTCGATCTCCGCGTTGCCCATCTTGAAGCCCTGGGTCAGCATGCCTTTAAGATCGATAAGCATGCAGTTGAACATCGGGAAGAACGGCGAATAGTCGAGGTCGTGATAGTGGATTTCACCGCGCTCGTGCGCCTGTACCACATCGTACGGCAGCAGATGCTGGCGCGCGTAATGTTTGGCGACGATGCCTGCCAGCAGGTCGCGCTGGGTTGGGATCACTTTACTGTCTTTGTTGGCATTCTCGTTGAGCAGCGCCGAGTTGGTCTGCTCAACCAGACCGCGAATTTCCTGATTCAGACGACCGCGCTTCTCGCGCTGTACGTCACGGTCATGGCGATACTCAATATAAGCACGCGCCAGCTGTTTATGTGGGCCAGACATCAGCTGGTTTTCCACCGCCGTCTGGATCTCACTGATATCAACCTGGTCGCGGCCCTGCATCTGCTGGCTGACGACTGCTGCGACGGTGGCGCAATAGTCTGCGTCATCGACTCCCGCTGCTTTGGCCGCACGCAGGATAGCTTCCTGGATGCGCGCTGAGTTGAAAGGCGCTTTACAGCCGTCTCGTTTCATCACATGCGGTGTCATGATCACTCCATAATTAAAAGAACAGGTTATCCACAGAGGGGGAAAGCTGACTGAAAGCGCAATTGGGCTTATTCGCCAATCACTTCCTTCAGTCCCGGCCCTTTTTATCCACAAATCTCATCGCCTGGCTTGTGTGGCCATTGGTGTGAGAATAGACGATTAATACAATATGTAGGGCCGGGGTGCATTCTAAGTTCTATATATAGTGATTTGCATCAAACATGTTTGCGATTTTTTTGATTCAGAACAAAGTAAAAATGGGACAGCGCAGCAGGCGGGCAGTGCGGATTAAAATGAAATTTCCGGGAAGGTGAGGTGGGTAAAAAAGCCGCAAAATCAGCTGGTCACGGCACGAGCAGCGCCGTGATGAGGATCACGCATTGAGGGTATCGTTAAGTAAATCCACCAACATCAGCAGCGCATAGCGGGCAGCCTGCGGCGAAGAGGAAAGCGGCAGCACTTCCGCCGCCATGTTGCTAAGTGCGTGATTTTCAGGCGTGAGGGCAAAAATGGTTGCGCCCTGCATGCGGGCCTGCAGCGTCGCGCCCTGGAGCAGGTTGTCCGCCTGGCCGGTGGCGAGCACCAGCAGCAGATGATCGTCGCTCAACGTGCTGGCAATCATCCGCATCAGGTTGCCATCCTGGCAAAGATTAAGCGCAATGCCGAGCGGCAGCAGCTGATGCTGTAACAGGGTCGCCAGCGGCACGTCCTGCTCTCCCAGCGCAAAGCAGTGCACGGCACGGGCCGTTTGCAGGCGTGATTTCAGCTTATCGAGAGCGCTTTCGCTGGTGTGCTCCAGCTGATGCGTCAGCGTCAGGTTTACGGCGTCGAAACGATCGCGCCAGGCGGCGGGCAACGCGGCGCTGTGGCCTGATACCCAGGTTGAGCGGCGCTCGCTTGCCTGGGCCAGCTGTTTACGCAGATCGCGAATGTCGTCGCAGCCCACCGAGCGGGCAAAGCGGGTGATCGTGGCCGGGCTGACGCCCGCTTTCGCCGCCAGTTCGTCAATCGAGGCGCTGGCGGTAAAGCTCAGATTTTCCAGAATAAACGTTGCCACCCGGGATTCCTGGGTGCTGAAACGGCTCATTCCGTCCTTCAGTTGGCCAACGATGTCCATCCGGTTCGGTCCTTTGCGTGATGTCACGGTTTGAAAATATTTTTCACTTATGGTTGACTCACTTTATACCACTGATTGCTGATACCGCCTACATTTCTGCTTGAACTCTGTACCGTAAGGGCGCAACTATTGGCTGAAAGTTATGCATCGATCACATCCATGAAAATAAATTTCATATAGCCTTCTCCATTACATAATCTTAACAATATAGTCGTGCGGGTCGGAAGCGATCGCATGCATCACTAAAGGGGAACGTCATGCAACGAATCGTTTTATGCTGCGCTGCGGGGATGTCGACCAGCATGTTGGTCAACAAAATGAAGGCGGAAGCGCAGCAGCGCGCACTGGATCTGGATATTTACGCCGTGCCCGTCGCCGAGTTCGAACGCGAGCTGCCGGGCGCGGACGTGGTACTGCTTGGCCCCCAGGTCAAATATGAAGTTGCCCGTCTCTCGGCGATTGCCGAACCGCAGGGCAAAGCCGTGGCGGTGATCGACATGGCCGACTACGGCCTGATGCGCGGCGCAGCGGTGCTGGATAAAGCGCTGGCGCTCATCGCTCACTGATTTTCCTTTTTCTAATCTGACCGGCACTTCCGCGTGACGTTAGCGAACACGCGCGGGCTTCCCTGTGCCGAAAACGAGGTCATCATGCAGGCATTAAAAATCGCCGTCATCGGCGGCGGCAGCAGCTACACACCGGAGCTGATTGAGGGAATTATCCTGCGTTACGAGCAGCTCCCGGTGACGGAACTGGCGCTGGTGGACGTGGAGTCCGGTCGTGAGAAAGTGGAGATTATCGCTGCGCTGACCGGGCGTATGCTCAAGCACAAAGGGCTGGAGCACGTCAAAGTGAGCGTCCACTTCACCCTTGATGATGCGATTCGCGGCGCAAGCTTTGTGCTCACCCAGCTTCGCGTCGGGCAGCTGGCGGCCCGTGCCCAGGATGAACGTCTGGGCCTCAAATACAACCTGCTGGGGCAGGAAACTACCGGCGTCGGCGGCTTCGCCAAAGCGCTGCGCACCATTCCGGTGATCCTTGACGTTGCGCGTAAGGTCGAGAAGCTGGCGCCGGACGCCTTCATTCTTAACTTCACCAACCCGGCGGGCATCGTGACCGAAGCGGTCAGCCGCTACAGCAAGGCGAAGATAATCGGCCTGTGTAACGTGCCTATCAATATGCAGCACATGATTGGCAAAATGCTCGATGCCGATGAAGCCGCGCTCAACCTGCGCTTTGCCGGGCTGAACCACATGGTGTGGATCCACAAGGTGATGCACAACAGTAAGGATGTCACCGCAGACGTCATTGAGATGCTCTGCGACGGCAGCGCGCTTTCAATGAACAATATTAAGGAGCTGCCATGGCCTGCTGATTTCCTGCGCGCGCTGAAGGCCATTCCTTGCCCGTATCATCGCTACTTCTGGCTGACGCCAGCGATGCTGGCCGATGAAATTGAAGCGGCTAAAAGCAAGGGCACCCGCGCCGAGCAGGTGATGAAAGTGGAGCAGGAATTGTTTGAGCTCTATGCCAGCCCCGGCCTCGACGAAAAGCCGGAACAGCTGAGCTTCCGCGGCGGCGCGTACTATTCCGAAGTGGCGGTGGAGCTGATCAACGCTATTCACAACAATCTCGGTAAAGAGATGGTGGTGAATACCCGTAACAACGGCGCTATTCACGGACTGGACGACGATGCGGTGGTGGAAACCAACAGCATTATCGATGCGCAGGGGGCGCGTCCGCTGGCTTTCGGGCCGCTGCCGCCCGCGATGAACGGCCTCACCCAGCAGGTGAAAGCATTCGAGCATTTAACCATCGAGGCCGCCGTTCACGGCTGTCGGGAAAGCGCGCTGCTGGCGCTGGTGACCAACCCGCTGGTGGGGAACGTCACCGACGCGCAGGCGCTGCTGGACGAAGTGTTAACCCTGAATCGTCAGTGGTTACCGCAGTTTAACTGAACCTTTAAGACGGGATATAACCATGTCAAAAACAACGTTAATTGAACGCTATGTCATGCCCGTCGCGCTGAAAATCGCCGGGCAGAAGCACGTGCTGTCGGTGCGTGACGGCATCATTCTCAATATGCCGTTTATGCTGATAGGCTCGTTTTTCCTGATTTTTGCTTACCTGCCGGTGCCGGGCTACGCCGATATGATGAGCCACCTGTTCGGTGACGTCTGGCGGGACAAAATGCTCTATCCGGTCAAGGCGACCTACGACATCATGGCGCTGATTTCGAGCTTCGGGATTGCCTACCGCCTCGCGGAAAAATACCGCACGCTTGATCCGCTCACCGCCGGGGCGATGTCGCTGGTGGCCTTTGTTATGACCATTCCGCAGAACACGCTGTTCACCCCGGTTCACGGCGCAGCGGAGGTGGTGAAAGGCGTGCTCCCGATTAACTTTGTCGGCAGCCAGGGGCTGTTTGTGGCGATTGTGATTTCGCTGCTTTCTACCGAGATTTACCGCTTTGTCGCCAGCCGCAATCTGGTGATCCGCATGCCGGACGGCGTGCCCCCTGCGGTGGCGAAATCGTTCCTCGCGCTGGTGCCGGGCTTTTGCGTGCTGGCGGTGGTACTGGCGCTGCGTCTGGCGGTAGAAGCCTCCCCGTTCGGCGACATTAACAGCATGATTGCCACGCTTATCGGCATTCCGATGCACCACGTCGGCGGCACGCTGCCGGGGATGATTATCTCGGTTATCCTGATTGGCGTTCTGTGGACGCTTGGCCTGCACGGCGATGCCATCGTGCTGGTGTTTATTCAGCCGGTATGGCTGTCGAATATGGCGGAAAACCTGACCGCGTTCCAGAACGGCCAGCCTGTTCCGCACATTATCACCCAGCAGTTCTATGATTTGTGGATCGCACCGGGCGGTACCGGAGCGCTGCTCGGGTTAGTGATTTTTATGGTGCTGAGAAGCCGCAGCGCACAGATGAAGCAGCTCGGTAAAATCGCCGCGCCTGCCGCACTGTTTAACATCAGCGAGCCGATGGTGTTCGGTATTCCGCTGGTGATGAACCCGTACTTCTTCCTGCCGTTTATCCTGACGCCGGTGCTGCTGGTGATTGTCAGCTACACCGCGATGGCGACCGGGCTGGTGGCTCCACCTGCGGGGATCGCGCTGCCGTTCACCACGCCGATTTTCATCAGCGGCTATCTGGCCACCGGCGGGCACGTTTCCGGCACGGTGCTCCAGGCGGTGAACCTCGGGATTTCGCTGGTGATTTACTATCCCTTCTTCCGCGCCTGGGATCGCCTGAAGGCGAAGGAAGAGCATGCGTCACAGCAGAAAGAGAGCGCCGTGGCGGTGGATGGGGTGCCAAACGCCTGATTGTTGATGAGAAGAGAATTGCCGGGTGGCGGCATGCGCCTTACCCGGCCTACGGGATGACTGTGTTCCGCCATGTATGCGTAGGCCGGGCAAACGCAGTGCCGTCCGGCAATACTACGGCTTCTGCAGCCACCACACCGCTTCAAACGGGCGCAGCGTCATCGCGCCCGGTTTGTTTTGCGGCTGAGGATAGTTGCTTATCGCCACTTCCCACTCTCCCGCCATCGTCTCAAGCTCGCAGTGCTGTTCGTCGCGGCTGAGGTTGGCGACAACCAGCAGCGTTTGCCCCTGCCATTCGCGGCGGTAGCACCACAGCGACGGATGCTCCGGCAGCAGATCCTGATAGTTCCCCCACGTCAGCAGCGGCTCTTCTTTACGCAGGGCGATGAGCTTCTGATAGGCATAAAACACTGAATTCGAATCTTTGAGCGCCGCGTGCGCGTTGATCTCCGCTACGTTATCGGCGAGGTTGATCCACGGCCTGCCGGTGGTGAAGCCACCGTGTTCCTCGCTATTCCACTGCATCGGCGTGCGGCTGTTGTCGCGGGATTTACTGGCGAGGATCGCCAACAGTTCGTCGGCATCGCGGCCCTGAGCGCGGAGTTCGGCATACATATTGTGGCTTTCCACGTCGCGATACTCGCGGATAGTCGAGAAGTGCGGATTGGTCATGCCGATCTCTTCGCCCTGGTAGATGTACGGCGTGCCCTGCATGCCGTGGAGCACCATTGCCAGCATTTTCGCCGCCGGGACGCGATATTCTCCTTCATCGCCAAAGCGTGAAACGATGCGAGGCTGATCGTGGTTACACCAGAAAAGCGCGTTCCATGCGACGTTGTGCATGCCCTGCTGCCAGTGGCTGAACAGCGCCTTTAACGCCACGTAATCCGGCAACGCCTGCGTCCACTTTTCGCCGCCTGGATAATCCACCTTCAGGTGGTGGAAGTTGAAGGTCATCGACAGCTCGTTGCCGTCGAGCGAGGCGTATTGCTGACAGTGGTCGAGAGTAGTGGAAGACATTTCGCCGACGGTCATTAAATCGCGCGGGGTGAACACGTCGCGGCTCATTTCCTGCAGGAACTCATGCACGCGTGGGCCGTCGGTGTAGAAGCTTCGCCCGTCGCCGACCGGGTCGCCCGGGAACGCCTGATCTTTGGAAATCAGATTGATCACGTCGAGACGCAGGCCGTCCACGCCGCGATCGGACCAGAACTCACAAACCTTTTTCAGCTCAGCACGGACCTGTGGATTTTCCCAGTTCAGGTCCGCCTGTTCGGTGGCGAACAGATGCAGATAATACTGCTCGCTTTCGGCGTGCCACTGCCAGGCGTTGCCGCCAAATTTTGAGCGCCAGTTGTTTGGCAGCTCGCCAGATTTGCCGTCTCGCCAGATATAGAACTGACGGTAAGGGCTTTGTGGATTCAGGGATTCGCGGAACCACGGATGCTGCGTGGAGGTGTGGTTGAGCACCATGTCCAGCACGATGCGGATGCCACGGGATTTCGCTTCGGCCACCAGCTCATCGAAATCCTCAAGCGTGCCGTAGGCCTGGTCAATGGCGGTGTAGTTTGCCACGTCGTAGCCGTTATCCACCTGTGGTGAAACGTAGAACGGGGTCAACCAGATGGCGTCAATACCGAGGGTTTTCAGGTAGTCGAGGCGCAGGGTAACGCCGCGTAAATCGCCGGTGCCGCTGCCGGTAGTATCCTGAAAACTCTTGGGATAGATCTGGTAGATGGTGCCGTTTTGCCACCACTGAGGAAGGTTGTTCATAAGGCTTTCCTGGTCAAATGAGGAAGGGGCGCAAGTGCGCCCCGAAAAAGTCAGACAATCTGTAACGCGCCCTGGCGGAATTTACGCTGGTACATCACGGTGGTGAGGATAATCGGCACAATCACCGCAATCGCCATTGCGAGGGCATAAACGGCCCAGAACTTCGGCTGGATGGAGAGGATACCCGGCAGGCCGCCGACGCCAATCCCGTTGGCCATCACGCCGTTCAGGCCGCAGAGCAGGCCCGCCAGGCCGGAGCCAATCATCGCGCAGAGCATCGGGAAGCGGTACTTCAGGTTGATGCCGTACATCGCCGGTTCGGTCACGCCGAGGTAGGCGGAGATGGCAGCAGGCACTGAAATTTCACGCTCGTTGTGTTTGCGGCTGCAGATAATGATGCCGACAACCGCAGACGCCTGAGCAATATTAGACAGCGCAATCAGCGGCCATACCGGGGTGCCGCCCATGCTTTGAATCATCTGCATGTCGATGGCAAGCGTGGTCTGGTGGACGCCTGTGATAACCAACGGCGCATACAGGAAGCCAAACAGCGCCGCCCCAATCGGCGCGAAGCTGCCGGTCATCAGGTGGCGTACCGCGAAGGCAACGCCATCGCCAATCCAGCGGCCAAACGGGCCGATAAAGGCGTGGGCGAGGAACACGGCCAGGATCAGCGAGCAGACCGGCACAATCACCAGGTAGAGATAATCCGGCACGATGCGCTTCAGGCGCGTTTCGATAAAGCCGAGCGCCAGGCCTGCCAGCAGCGCCGGGATCACCTGCGCCTGATAGCCGACTTTCTCAATGGCGAACAGGCCGAAGTTCCACACTTCCGGAATCTTGCTGCCGAGCTCGTAGGCGTTCATCAGCTGCGGAGAGACCAGCGTTACGCCGAGCACAATGCCGAGGATTGGCGTACCGCCCATCTTCTTCACCGCAGACCAGCAGATGCCGACCGGCAGATAGAAGAAGATGGCTTCGCCAATCAGCCACAGGAAGTCGTACAGCGTTTTCAGGCCCGGGTACATCTGCGCCAGGGTCTGGCCGTTGCTCATCGGCACGTCGCCGATGACGTTACGGAAGCCGAGGATCAGGCCGCCGCTGATCAGCGCGGGCAGCAGCGGGAAGAAGATTTCCGCGAAATGGGAGATCATCTGCTCGTGCCATTTCATGTTCTGGCGTGCGGCAAGCTTAGCCTGCTCTTTATCGGCGGAAGCCTGCCCGGTGGTGGTCAGCAGCAGCTTGTACCAGTCACCCACGTCGGTGCCGATCACCACCTGGAACTGCCCGGCGTTGGTGAAGCAGCCTTTCACCATCGACAGATCTTCAATGGCCTTCGGATCGGCCTTTGCCGGATCGTTCAGCACGAAGCGCAGGCGGGTCAGGCAGTGGCTGACGGTGGCGATGTTATCGCGCCCGCCAACCAGCACGATCAGTTTGTCGATGTCCTGTTGATTAACTTTGCTCATCATGAAGCCTCATGACTGTAGAAGAAAGGGAGTGTATTGACTGGCTGCAAGAGTATCCGCTTCGCTGAAAATCGAAAATGGGAACGTTCCCGAAATTGGGTGAGGATCACAATAATTCGGTTTTGCGCGTAGCCGTCAGGCGAGGGAGGCAGGGATGATCAGCTGCTGGGGTGCGATACGGCCATTGATCTGCTCGATCAACTGATGTGCGGCCTGGCGGCCCGCTTCACCGTAGCCCGGATCGACGGTGACAATCTCCGGATGCAGGAATTTCATCAGCGGGGTGTTGCCGACGCTCGCCAGCTGTAGCGTGTCGTTGCGCTGTTCCTGGAGGTATTTGCTGGCGCCGAGGGCGAGGGTATCGGTGGCGCAAACCAGCGCGGTAGTCTCTTCATGGGTGACGCTGCTGACGGCGTCATAACCCTGCTTCATCGCCAGGCCCGGGAGGGCGGCAACAGGGTGGATTTTGTGTTTTTTACAGAAGGCGAGATACGCGTCGTGGCGGCGCTTGCCGGTGGTCACGTCGCTGTGCGGCACGCCCAGATAGCTGATATGGCGGTGGCCTTTGTCGTACAGGTGCTGCATCAGCAGGGTAATGGCCCCTTTATCGTCGTAGCAGACGGAGGCAATGTCTTTGGCATCGCGGGCGAGCATCACCAGCGTTTCGCGCCAGGGCTTTAGCATCGCCTGGGTGATGCCCGTAAAGCCGAACAGCACCACGCCGTCGATATTGCGGCGGCGCAGCATGCCGAGGTGTTCTTCCACCTTTTCTGGCGAAAACTGGCTTTCCATCATGATCGGGTCGTAACCCTGTTCGTAGAACGCCGGGAGCATGGTCTGCACTGCGAGGTTTTCCGACAGCGAATCCAGGCGGCTCATAATGATCGCCACCACCTTATCGCTCTGGCCGCGCATGGCGCGCGCCGAACGGGAAGGGGAGAAGTCATGCTGATTCATCACCGCTTCGACCCGCTCACGGGTGCGCTGGCTGACGCCGCTTTCATTGTTCAGCACGCGGGAAACCGTCGATTTCCCGACGCCGCTTAAGCGCGCAATATCTTTGATGGTCAGCCGGTTTTGCATCCTTTTTTCCCGTGTCAGCGAAGCGATTTGAAGAAAGAGCGTAATCGTACTCAATGAAACTTCAATGAGTAAAGTCTGGTATACGCGCCGTTTAGCTATGCGCGCCTATAATAATCGGCATTATCGCTACGCATTGTAAGGTTTAAGAGGTATAGTGCGCAGCGTTTCTTTTCACTTACCGGAGGCTGTATGGATCCCGATCCCACGTCCCATCATCGATGGAGCATGATCTTTTCCCGGTAAGCCAGTCTTTCGCTGCCTTACCGGATAATGCGTGAGGCAGTGACGTCATTTCTCAGATGTCCCTGTTTTAACTAAAAAAGTACCATCAGGTGCGGCCTCGTTGCGCCTGACAGTTACCCGCGATCGCCGAACGGCGAGCGCGAAGGGGCTTATTATGCTGAAAAACATTACCCGGCAGCTGATCGCACAGCTCAGCCGCCATCTGCCACATCGTCTGGTCAGCCGCGATCCGCTGCCGGATGCAAAAAACCTGGCCGCTGCGCCGATTCCGGACTCTCTTAGCAAGCAGTGTCTGAACGTCGCGGCGATGGATGAAAACGAAATCTGGCGGGCGTTCAGCAGCCACCCGGAAGGGCTGAACGAGCAGGAAGTTGAAGATGCGCGCGAACAGCACGGCAGCAACGTTATTCCTGCGCAGAAGCCATCGCCATGGTGGGTGCACCTGTGGCTCTGCTACCGTAACCCGTTCAACATTCTGCTGACCATTCTCGGCGTGATCTCCTACTCCACGGAAGATCTGTTTGCCGCGGGCGTTATCGGCCTGATGGTGATGATCTCCACGCTGCTGAACTTCATTCAGGAAGCGCGATCCACCAAAGCCGCCGATGCGCTGAAGGCGATGGTGAGCAACACTGCGACGGTGCTGCGCGTGGTGAACGAGCTGGGGGAAAGCCGTTGGCTGGAGATCCCTATCGATCAGCTGGTGCAGGGCGATATCGTTAAGCTTTCGGCCGGTGACATGATCCCGGCGGATCTGCGCGTGTTTCAGGCGCGCGATCTGTTTGTCGCGCAGGCTTCGCTGACCGGCGAATCGCTGCCGGTGGAGAAAGTGGCGCGCAGCCGTGATCCGCAGCAAAACAATCCGCTGGAAGCCGATACCCTCTGCTTTATGGGCACCAACGTGGTGAGCGGTTCGGCGCAGGCGATCGTCTTTGCAACCGGCGGCAATACCTGGTTTGGTCAGCTGGCGGGGCGCGTCAGCGAACAGGAAAGCGAGCCGAATGCGTTCCAGAAAGGCATCAGCCGAGTCAGTATGCTGCTGATCCGTTTTATGCTGGTGATGGCGCCGGTGGTGCTGTTGATTAACGGCTACACCAAAGGCGACTGGTGGGAAGCGGCGCTGTTTGCGCTCTCCGTGGCCGTGGGCCTGACCCCGGAAATGCTGCCGATGATCGTCACCTCGACGCTGGCGCGCGGGGCGGTGAAGCTGTCGAAGCAGAAGGTCATTGTGAAACACCTCGACGCGATTCAGAACTTTGGCGCGATGGACATCCTCTGCACCGATAAAACCGGCACTCTGACGCAGGACAAAATCGTGCTGGAAAACCATACCGATGTGTCCGGCAAAACCAGCGAACTGGTGCTGCACAGCGCCTGGCTCAACAGCCACTACCAGACCGGGCTGAAAAACCTGCTCGACGTGGCGGTGCTGGAAGGCGTGGAGCAGGAGTCAGCCCGCAGCCTGTCCGAGCGCTGGCAGAAAATCGATGAAATCCCGTTTGATTTCGAACGCCGCCGGATGTCAGTGGTGGTGTCCGAGCAGGACGACGTGCACCAGCTGATCTGCAAAGGCGCGTTACAGGAGATCCTCAACGTTTCCACTCAGGTGCGTTACAACGGCGAGATTGTCCCGCTCGATGACACCATGCTGCGTCGTATTCGCCGCGTAACGGATACCCTGAACCGTCAAGGGCTGCGCGTGGTGGCGGTGGCGACGAAATATCTGCCCGCCCGAGCTGGCGACTATCAGCGTGCTGATGAATCCGATCTGATCCTCGAAGGCTACATCGCGTTCCTCGATCCACCGAAAGAGACCACCGCACCGGCGCTGAAAGCGCTGAAGGCCAGCGGCATCACCGTGAAAATCCTCACCGGCGACAGCGAGCTGGTGGCGGCAAAAGTGTGCCACGAAGTCGGCCTGGAAGTGGGCGATGTGGTGGTGGGCAGCAGCATTGACGAGATGGGCGACGACGAGCTGGCGGCGCTGGCAAAGCGCACTACGCTGTTTGCCCGCCTGACGCCGATGCACAAAGAGCGTATCGTCACGCTGCTCAAGCGTGAAGGACACGTGGTCGGCTTTATGGGCGACGGTATCAACGACGCCCCGGCGCTGCGTGCGGCAGATATCGGTATTTCCGTGGACGGCGCGGTGGATATCGCCCGTGAAGCGGCGGATATCATCCTGCTGGAAAAAAGCCTGATGGTGCTGGAAGAGGGGGTTATTGAAGGCCGCCGGACCTTCGCTAACATGCTGAAATACATCAAGATGACCGCGAGTTCTAACTTCGGTAACGTCTTCAGCGTGCTGGTGGCAAGCGCCTTCCTGCCGTTCCTGCCGATGTTGCCGCTGCACTTGCTGATTCAGAACCTGCTGTACGATGTATCCCAGGTGGCAATCCCGTTCGATAACGTTGACGAGGAGCAAATCCAGAAGCCACAGCGCTGGAACCCGGCAGATTTGGGGCGCTTTATGGTGTTCTTCGGACCGATCAGTTCGATTTTCGACATCCTGACCTTCTGCCTGATGTGGTTTGTGTTCCACGCCAATACGCCTGAGCACCAGACGCTGTTCCAGTCCGGCTGGTTCGTGGTGGGCTTGCTGTCGCAGACGCTGATCGTACATATGATCCGTACCCGCCGCATTCCGTTCATTCAGAGCCGGGCCGCGTGGCCGCTGATTGTGATGACGCTGCTGGTGATGGTGGTCGGGATCGCGCTGCCGTTCAGCCCGCTGGCAGTCTATCTGTCGCTGACGCCGCTGCCGCTTTCCTACTTCCCGTGGCTGGTGGCGATTCTGGTGGGCTACATGACCCTGACGCAGTTGGTGAAAGGGGTCTACAGCCGTCGCTACGGCTGGCAGTAATCGTCTGACGCAACGCCCCTTTTCCGGCAAGAAAGGGGCGTTTTTACCTTCCTGATGCCAATCATTACCGCATTTTTCGCACAACCTTCAACGCGTTGCTCAGAATTGGGTATTATTGAGCGACGTTGTGGTGAAGGAAATCCCTATGAAGCAAATCCGAATGCTTGCGCAGTACTATGTCGATCTGATGATGAAGCTCGGCCTGGTGCGCTTCTCAATGCTGCTGGCCCTGGCGCTGGTGGTGCTGGCCATCGTGGTACAGATGGCGGTCACCATGGTGCTGCATGGTCAGGTCGAAAGTATCGACGTTATCCGCTCTATCTTCTTCGGGTTGCTGATTACGCCCTGGGCGGTTTATTTCCTCTCGGTGGTGGTGGAACAGCTGGAGGAGTCGCGTCAGCGCCTGTCGAAGCTTGTCGATAAGCTTGAGGAGATGCGTGACCGCGACCTGAAGCTTAACGTACAGCTGAAGGACAACATCGCTCAGCTTAACCAGGAAATCAGCGACCGCGTAAAAGCGGAGGCCGAGCGCCAGAGCACGCTGGAGCAGCTGAAAATCGAGATGAAAGAGCGCGAACAGACGCAGATCCAGCTCGAGCAGCAATCCTCTTTCCTGCGCTCCTTCCTTGATGCCTCGCCGGACCTCGTGTTCTACCGCAACGAAGATAAAGAGTTCTCCGGCTGCAACCGCGCCATGGAGCTGCTGACCGGCAAAAGCGAAAAGCAGCTGATTCACCTGAAGCCAGCGGATGTCTACTCCCCGGACGCGGCGGCAAAAGTCATTGAAACCGATGAGAAAGTCTTCCGCCACAACGTTTCTCTGACCTATGAGCAGTGGCTCGACTACCCGGACGGGCGCAAGGCCTGCTTCGAAATCCGTAAAGTGCCGTACTATGACCGCGTCGGGAAGCGTCATGGCCTGATGGGCTTTGGCCGCGATATCACCGAGCGCAAGCGCTACCAGGATGCGCTCGAACGCGCCAGCCGCGACAAAACCACGTTTATCTCCACCATCAGCCACGAACTGCGTACGCCGTTGAACGGCATCGTCGGCCTGAGCCGCATTCTGCTGGATACCGAGCTCACCACCGAGCAGGAAAAATACCTGAAAACCATTCATGTTTCGGCAGTGACGCTCGGCAATATCTTCAACGATATTATTGACATGGATAAGATGGAGCGCCGGAAGGTGCAGCTGGATAACCAGCCGGTCGATTTCACCAGCTTCCTGGCCGACCTGGAGAACCTCTCCGGTTTGCAGGCTCAGCAAAAAGGGCTGCGTTTCGTGATGGATCCGACGCTGCCGCTGCCGCATAAGGTCATCACTGACGGCACGCGCCTGCGGCAAATTCTGTGGAACCTCATCAGCAACGCGGTGAAGTTTACCCAGCAGGGCAACGTTTCGGTGCGGGTGCGCTATGACGAAGGCGACATGCTGCATTTCGAAGTGCAGGACTCCGGCATCGGGATCCCGCAGGAGGAGCAGGACAAGATTTTCGCCATGTATTATCAGGTGAAGGACAGTCAGGGCGGGAAGCCTGCTACCGGCACCGGTATTGGTCTGGCGGTATCGCGCCGCCTGGCGAAAAGCATGGGCGGTGATATTACGGTCGCAAGCCTTCCGGGCAGCGGTTCAACCTTTACCTTGACGGTTCATGCGCCGGCGGTGGCGGAGGAAGTCGAGGACGCGTTCAGCGACGACGATATGCCGCTTCCAGCGCTGCATGTGCTGCTGGTGGAAGACATTGAGCTTAACGTGATTGTGGCGCGCTCGGTGCTGGAGAAACTCGGCAACAGCGTTGACGTGGCGATGACCGGAAAGGCCGCGCTGGAGATGTTCACCCCGGGCGAATACGACCTGGTGCTGCTGGATATTCAGCTGCCGGACATGACCGGCCTGGATATCTCCCGCGAGCTGAAGCAGCGCTACCATGCCGATGAGCTGCCGCCGCTGGTCGCGCTGACCGCAAATGTGCTGAAAGACAAAAAAGAGTACCTGGATGCGGGCATGGATGATGTCCTGAGCAAACCGCTCTCCGTGCCGGCATTGACGGCGATGATCCAGAAATTCTGGGATACCCCTGACGACGAGGAGAACCACGTGACCGCAAGCGACAGCAGTAAATCAAGCAACGTGCTGGATACCGACATGCTTCAGCAGTACATCGAACTGGTGGGGCCAAAGCTGATTACCGACGGTCTGGCCGTGTTCGAGAAAATGATGCCGGGCTACCTGGCGGTGCTGGAATCTAACCTGACCGCTCGCGACCAGAAGGGCATTGTCGAAGAGGGGCACAAAATCAAAGGCGCGGCGGGCTCTATTGGCCTGCGCCATATTCAGCAGCTGGGGCAGCAGATCCAGACGCCCGATCTTCCTGCGTGGTGGGACAACGTGGGGGAATGGGTTGAAGAGATGAAAGCCGAATGGCAACAGGATGTGGCAGCCCTGAAAGCGTGGGTGGCCAGCCGATAAAAATGACCCCGGTCAAGCCGGGGTGCGCGAATACTGCGCCAACACCAGGGAAATCGTGGCTGCGCCTTAGCGTTGATATCGTTGTTGACTGGCACTGCCTGAAAACGGGGTTGTACGCTCATTAAGATAGCAAAACTTATAATATTTGTTACGTAAATCAGTAAAATGTGTGAAGCATAGCGGTTAAATCAAAATAATTGATGGGCTTCATACGGTTGCAACAAGGAAACGCGTTATGAAAAAAATTGGCGTCGTGCTGAGCGGCTGTGGTGTCTATGACGGCAGTGAAATCCATGAAGCGGTGCTGACCCTGCTGGCGATTGCCCGCAGCGGCGCTAAGGCGGTCTGTTTTGCGCCTGATAAAGCCCAGTCGGACGTGATTAATCATTTGTCTGGTGAATCGATGGCGCCCGAACGCAACGTGCTGATTGAAGCCGCGCGTATTGCCCGCGGTGAGATTCAGCCGCTGTCGATGGCAGATGCACGCGAGCTGGACGCGCTGATTGTGCCCGGCGGTTTCGGTGCGGCGAAAAACCTGAGCAATTTTGCCGTGCAGGGAAGCCAGTGCAGTGTCGATCCGGAGCTGAAGGCGCTGTCGCAGGCGCTGCATCAGGCCGGTAAGCCACTCGGTTTTATGTGTATCGCCCCGGCGATGCTGCCCGCGATTTTCGACTTCCCGCTGCGCATCACTATCGGAACTGACATAGACACCGCTGAAGTGCTGGAAGAGATGGGCGCAGAGCACGTGCCTTGCCCGGTGGATGATATCGTCGTGGACGAAGAGAACAAAGTGGTGACAACGCCTGCCTACATGCTGGCGCAGAATATCGCTGAGGCCGCGACGGGCATCGAGAAGCTGGTCGCGCGTGTGCTGGTGCTGTGCGAATGAGATCACGTCGTTCACCTCTCTCCTGGCTGAAACGCATTGCGCTGCGGGTGCTGCTGGTGCTTGCCGTTTTCTGGGGCGGCGGAATAGCGCTGTTCAGCGTGCTGCCCGTCCCGTTTTCGGCGGTGATGGTTGAGCGTCAGCTGGGCGCCATCTTTAGCGGCAACTTCCACTATCTGGCCCATTCCGACTGGGTCAGCATGGATGAGATGACGCCGTGGATGGGGCTGGCGGTGATTGCGGCAGAAGATCAGAAATTCCCCGAACACTGGGGGTTTGACGTGTCGGCGATAGAAAAGGCGCTGGCGCACAACGAACGCAACGAGAACCGCATTCGCGGTGCCTCAACGCTCTCGCAGCAAACCGCCAAAAATCTGTTTTTGTGGGACGGAAGAAGCTGGCTGCGTAAAGGGCTGGAGGCCGGGCTGACGGTGGGGATTGAAACCGTCTGGAGCAAGAAACGCATCCTGACCGTTTACCTCAATATCGCTGAATTTGGCGAAGGCGTGTTCGGCGTGGAAGCCGCTTCGCAGCGCTATTTCCACAAGCCTGCGAGCAAGCTGACGATGTCTGAAGCCGCGCTACTGGCCGCCGTATTGCCGAATCCTCTCAAGTTTCGGGCTGATGCGCCTTCCGGTTACATCCGCAGCCGTCAGGCGTGGATCCTGCGTCAGATGCGCCAGCTTGGTGGGGAAGGGTTTATGCGGGAGCACAAGCTGTACTGACTTTTGCCTGCGCGAACGGCGGCAGGCAAAGTGGATGAAATCAAAGCACCTTCAGCATCCGCACTTCGCAATCCACATGGCCCGTGCAGCCGAGCGGGCCGTCTATATGCTCAAAGCCTAAATGCTCATACAGCGCGATGGCCTCTTTCAAAAAGGCCGTGGTTTCCAGATAACAGCGCGTAAATCCCTGACGACGCGCATGATCCATCGCCATCAGCGCCAGCTTCTTCGCCATGCCTTTGCCCCGCGCCGTGGGCAGAAAATACATTTTTTGCAGCTCGCAGATATCCGTATCGCTGCATTTCAGCGGCGCTACGCCGCCGCCGCCCACGATCTTCCCGCCTTGCTCGATAACCCAATAGGCATGCCCCGGCTGGCTGTAGAGCTGATACAGCTCGTCCAGGTTCGGGTCGGCCACGGTGTAGCCTTTGTCGGCCGTGAGGCCGTATTCGGCAGAAACCTGGCGGATGACCGAAGCGACGGCTGAATTATCCTGCTCAGCAATCCGGCGCAGCGTGAGGGCGGCGGGGGTCATAACATTCATAGCATTACTCGTGGCGATATGTGACAGATAGTGCAGTTAATAGCACCGCAGAAAAATGAGTGCAAGCGAGGAGTTTTCAGGAAGAAAACCCCTTACGCGGGTGCGTAAGGGGTTGAGGGATTACAGCGCGGCGATCACGGCCTGCTGTTCAATCAGCTTCGCTTTCGCTTCGGCGTAGCCGTCGAGTTTCTCACGCTCTTTGGCAATCACCGCTTCCGGTGCGCGTGCCACAAAGCCTTCGTTCGACAGTTTGCTTTCGATGCGGCTGATTTCGCCTTCGATCTTCGCCACTTCTTTCGCCAGACGCGCCAGCTCATCTTCTTTGTTGATGAGGCCAGCCATCGGGATCAGCAGCTCTGCGCCGTCGATGATTTTGGTCACGGAAACCGGGCCTTTGTCATCCGCAGGCAGAATGGTGATGCTTTCCAGACGCGCCATGGACTGCAGGAAGCTCTGGTTATCGGTCACGCGACGCACGGCATCGGCGCTGCAGCCACGAAGCAGCAGCTCCAGCGGTTTGCCCGGCGCGATGTTCATTTCCGCGCGGATGTTACGTACGGCAACGATCGCCTGCTTCAGCCATTCGGTATCGGCCAGCGCGGCTTCATCAACCTGAGCGGCATCGAACGCCGGGAACGGCTGCAGCATGATGGTGTCGGCAGTGTTGCCACAAAGCAGCTTCACGCGCTGCCAGATTTCTTCAGTGATGAATGGAATGATTGGGTGCGCCAGGCGCAGCAAACCTTCCAGCACGGTGACCAGCGTGTTGCGGGTGCCGCGCAGTTCTGCTTCAGAGCCCCCGGTCATCACCGGCTTGGTCAGCTCCAGATACCAGTCACAGAACTGGTTCCAGGTGAACTCATACAGGATGCCCGCGGCGATATCAAAGCGGAAGTTATCCAGCGCTTCACGGTACGCTTTCACGGTCTGGTTGAATTCCGCGAGGATCCAGCGATCGGCCAGCGACAGTACTTTTTCGCCGCCGTTGAAGCCGCAATCCTGATCTTCGGTGTTCATCAGCACGAAGCGGCTGGCGTTCCACAGCTTGTTACAGAAGTTGCGGTAGCCTTCCAGGCGCTTCATGTCCCAGTTGATGTCGCGGCCGGTTGAGGCGAGCGCGGCCAGGGTGAAGCGCAGGGCGTCGGTGCCGTGCGGCTCGATGCCGTCCGGGAACTGCTTCTCGGTGCGCTTGCGGATTTTTTCCGCCAGCTGCGGCTGCATCATGTTGCCGGTACGTTTCTCCAGCAGGTCAGCCAGAGAAATACCGTCGACCATATCCAGCGGATCAATGACGTTACCTTTGGATTTGGACATCTTCTGGCCTTCGTCATCGCGGATCAGGCCGGTCATGTAGATGGTCTTGAACGGGATCTGCGGCTTGCCGTCTTCATCTTTGATGAAGTGCATGGTCATCATGATCATGCGGGCGATCCAGAAGAAGATAATGTCGAAGCCGGAGACCATCACGCTGGTTGGGTGGAACTGACGCAGTGCGTCGGTGTTTTCCGGCCAACCGAGGGTCGAGAACGTCCACAGCGCGGAGGAGAACCAGGTGTCGAGCACGTCTTCGTCCTGACGCAGCGCGACGTCTGCGCTCAGGTTGTTTTCGCTGCGCACTTCTTCTTCGGTGCGGCCAACGTAGACGTTGCCTTCGTTGTCATACCACGCCGGGATACGGTGACCCCACCACAGCTGACGGGAGATACACCAGTCCTGAATGTCGCGCATCCAGGAGAAGTACATGTTTTCGTACTGCTTCGGCACGAACTGGATGTCGCCGTTTTCTACCGCTTCTACGGCAGGCTTCGCCAGCACGTCGGCACGCACGTACCACTGGTCGGTCAGCATTGGCTCGATAACCACGCCGCCACGGTCGCCGTACGGCACGGTCAGATCGTGAGGTTTGATTTCGTCCAGCAGGCCCAGGGCATCAACGGCGGCAACGATGGCTTTACGCGCGGCAAAACGCTCCAGCTTCTGGAATTCCGCCGGGATGTCGCTGGAATAAACGTCGGACTCTTCGCCTTTGGTATCGAACACCTGCGCGCTTTCGCGGATATCGCCGTCGAAGGTCAGGATGTTGATCATTGGCAGCGCGTGACGCTTACCGACTTCGTAGTCGTTAAAGTCGTGTGCCGGGGTGATTTTCACGCAGCCGGTGCCTTTTTCCATGTCGGCGTGTTCGTCACCAACAATGGGAATGCGGCGGTTAACCAGCGGCAGCACCAGGAATTTGCCAATCAGATCTTTGTAACGCGGATCTTCAGGGTTTACGGCTACGCCGGTGTCACCGAGCACGGTTTCCGGACGAGTGGTGGCAACCACGAGGTAATCTTTACCGTCTGCAGTTTTCACACCGTCTGCCAGCGGATAGCGGATGTGCCACATCGAGCCCTTAGACTCGCGGTTTTCCACTTCGAGGTCAGAAATCGCGGTGCGCAGTTTCGGGTCCCAGTTGACCAGGCGCTTGCCGCGGTAGATCAGATCTTCTTTGTACAGGCGAACGAAGACTTCTTTCACGGCATTGGAAAGGCCTTCGTCCATGGTGAAACGCTCGCGCTCCCAGTCTACGGAGTTGCCGAGACGGCGCATCTGGCGGGTAATGGTGCCGCCGGATTCGGCCTTCCACTGCCAGATTTTGTCGATAAAGGCATCGCGACCGTAGTCGTGACGGGTTTTCCCTTCTTCAGCGGCAATCTTACGCTCCACCACCATCTGGGTTGCGATACCCGCGTGGTCGGTACCGGCCTGCCACAGGGTGTTTTTGCCCTGCATGCGCTGGTAGCGGATCATGGTGTCCATGATGGTTTGCTGGAAGGCATGACCCATATGCAAACTGCCGGTGACGTTCGGCGGCGGGATCATGATGCAGAAGGACT